>DATEGN010000186.1:0-8448 GCA_035280125.1 Gemmatimonadaceae bacterium
ACTCACTCGCCGCTCGGTACTACGAAGGTAACTCGCCACGATTCAAGACGTCCTTTAATTGCTCCCACCGTGAAATTCTTGCTCCTGCTCCTCGCCTGCCTTTCGCTCTCACTCACCGCCTGCCATCGACCGCAGACGGCGTTCAGCGGTGACGCGTCGCTCGCGTATGTGAAGACCCAACTCGACTTTGGGCCACGCGTACCGGGGACCCCGGCACACCGCCGGACGGGCGACTGGATCATCGAGCAGATGAAGCAACGCGCCGACACGGTCGTTGTGCAGAGTTGGTCGCACGTTACCGCCAAGGGCGACACACTGCCGTTGCGCAACATTCTCGCCCGGATCAATCCGTCGGCCACGCAACGCGTCCTCTATGTCACGCACTGGGACACGCGGCCGACAGCGGACGAGGACATGAATCTCGGCAACAAGGGGCGGCCAATCCCTGGCGCGAACGATGGTGCGTCGGGCGTAGCGCTCCTGATGGGGATCGCAGACGCGCTCAAGAAGACGATGCCGATCTACGGGGTCGACCTCCTGTTCGTCGACGGCGAAGACTATGGCAGCTTCGACGGCTACCTCGCCGACAGCGCATTGACGAAGAAATATGACGTGCTGATCGGCTCGACGTACTTCGCCAATCACCTGCCATCACCGGACTATAAGCCGATCTTTGGCGTCCTGTTCGACATGATTGGGGACAAGAGCCTACAGATCGATCAGGAGTCCAATTCCGTGGATGCCGCGCCGGAGGTAGTCACGCGCGTATGGTCGACCGCGGACGAGCTCGGGTATGGCAAGTATTTCATCGGCGTGAACAAGGGCGGCGTGACCGACGATCACGTCCCACTGCTCAAGAGAGGCTTGCGCGTCATCGATGTCATCGATGACGACTATTGCTCCGACGGCAGTGTCGGCTGTGAGCCTGGGCCGAACAATCTGCATCACACGACGCAGGATACGTTCGACAAAGTCTCGGCGCGGAGTCTTCAGGCCGTTGGGGATGTCGCGGTCGCACTCGTCACTCGTTAGGTATCCGGAGCGTAGGGGCCGAACGAAGTTGTCGGGGGAGGCCCAGAGTTCTTGGGACGCGAATGCCGCGAATCGTGGGCGAATCCAACCCTCCGCACCCGAATGCCAACGCGCCCGGCCGGCAGTGGTTGGGCCTTGTCAAAGCCAACTACTAACAACAAACACACCAACTCGGACGGGGAGCGAGGAGATCAAAAGTTCCTCGATTGGATTCGCTCCACATTCGCGTCCCAAGAGCCGTGAGCTCTCCACGAGCATCCTCACTGACCCCTCGCTCCCTGAACTGGGCTGGCTCTCGACGTCGCGATCGTTGATTTGATACGGGTCGCGAGAATTTGCTGACGGCCAAGCGCGCGCCGATTCCTATCGTCCGTGCATGCCTACCCCAGCCGAAAAGAAGGCGCTTCTCTTTCTCGCGAGCGTCGCCCTGCTTGGCGCCTCGGTGCGCGCGCTACGCGCTGTCGGAAGTATCGAGAAGCTTCCGCAGCAGGACAGCCGAGCGCTCCAGACTCAGCTTGCCGCGGTCGACTCGGCGCGGCGAGCGAAGCAGGGCGGCGCAAAGACAAAGGCATCGCGCGCTCGCGGCAGACATCGGCTTCCACCGGACAGTTTGTCCGGGAGCGACAGTCTGCTGCAGCGGCGGCTGCCTAACGGCAAATCGACAGTGGCGTTACACGCGGGCAAGATCGACGTCGACATGGCGTCCGCGAGTGAGCTCGACGCGCTTCCGGGCGTTGGGCCAGTGCTCGCCCGTCGAATAATTGTCGATCGCGAAAAGCACGGACCTTTTGGCTCACTCGTGAACTTGCGACGCGTCAAAGGGATTGGCGCAACGCTCGCCGCGCGGCTCGACTCACTGGTGACGTTCTCAGGCACCCCGCGTCCTCCAAGTGCTACGCCGATGGACTCTTCGGGCACCGAACGCCAGCAGGCACTACGCGCTGGCGGCGCTTCCCAACGGAGACGCGGCGATGCTCGCTTGCCTAACGCTTCGGCGTCGGGTCGCGATTCGTCCGTTGTCCAACGTCCCGCCTTCTCTCGACCTCTTCCTCCGCCCGCGCAATGGCCGCTCCCGTCGTCGCCATCGAGCGAATCGGCGATCTCCTCGTCCGCGAAGGGCTCATCACGCGCGAGCAGCTCGCGCGCGCGCTCGAAGAGCAGCGGCAAAGCGGCACCCGCGTTGGATACAATCTCATCAAGCTCGGCTTCATCGAAGAAAACGAGCTGACGAAGATGCTGGCGCGGCAATACAAGATGCCCGCCATCGATCTCGCGCGCTTCGAAGTGGATCCGAAGATCGCGAAGATGATTCCCACCGATCTCGCGGTGAAGAATCTCGTCATTCCGCTCAAGCGCGACGGCCGCACGCTCACCATCGCGATGGCCGATCCGACGAACCTCGGTGTCCTCGAGGATCTCAAGTTCATCACGCGCTACGACATCTTCCCGGTGATCGCGGGCGAGTTCACGCTCCGCAACGTCATCGAGAAGATCTACGGGTCGCAGGACGAGCAGCGCCTGCAAACCCTGATGAACGAGATCGCGGACGATGCCGACGTCGAGGTCATCGAAGAACACGACGATGACGCAGCAGCGGCAGACATCGATGATGCGCCCGTCGTCAAGCTGATCAATGCGATTCTCACCGACGCGGTGAAGCGCGGTGCTTCGGATATTCACTTCGAGTGCTTCGAGCACGAGCTTCGCGTGAGGTATCGCATCGACGGCGCGCTGATGGAGGTCATGAAGCCGCCGATGAAGCTCAAGGCGGCGCTGATCTCGCGATTCAAGATCATGGCGCAGCTGAACATTGCCGAGCGACGCGTCCCACAAGACGGCCGCATCAAGCTGAAGGTCGGCACGAAGGTCATCGACTATCGCGTCTCGACCCTCCCGACGTTGTTCGGCGAGAAGGTCGTGCTCCGAATTCTCGACAAGGGCAACCTGACGCTCGATCTCGAGAAATTCGGCATCGAGCCGCGCGCCGAGAAGGATTTGATGGAGGCGGTGATGAACCCGTACGGGATGGTGCTCGTCACCGGCCCGACCGGTTCCGGCAAAACCACGACGCTGTACTCGGCGCTGTCGAAGATCAATCTGATCGACGTCAACATCATGACGGCGGAAGACCCGGTCGAGTACAACATGTTCGGCGTCAATCAGGTGTTGGTGCGCAACGAAGTCGGCATGACGTTCGCCGCCGCGCTGAAGGCGTTTCTGCGTCAGGATCCGAACATCATCATGGTCGGTGAGATTCGAGATCTCGAAACAGGCGGCATTGCGATCAAGGCCGCGTTGACCGGCCACCTCGTCTTGTCGACGCTGCACACGAACTCGGCGCCGGAAACGGTGACGCGCTTGCTCGACATGGGACTCGAGCCGTTCAACGTCGCATCGGCGCTCAATCTCGTGCTGGCGCAACGACTGCTGCGTCGGATCTGCAGCAACTGCCGTACGCAGTATCAGCCGACGGACGAAGAGCTCGCGGGCGCGAAGGTTACCCGTGCGACGACGCTGCGCGAACTGCGCTTCACCGACGAGGCTGTCGCGAGCGCGAAGGCAAAAGCGGTGAAGGAAGCGCAGGGCATTCTTGCGTACGCGTCACTCGACACCACGGTCGGTGAGCTTGGCTTCTTCAAAGGTGCTGGCTGCGACACGTGCGGCGGCACGGGACTGAAGGGCCGTCAGGGCGTGTACGAAGTGATGCCGATGAGTCAGAAGATTCGCCGGATGATCATCATGAACGCCGGTGCCGCCGAGATCCGCGACGGTGCCGTCGAAGAAGGAATGCTGACGCTCCGCATGGACGCATGGATGAAGGTGATGAAAGGGATTACGACGATGGAACAGATGATACGAGAGACCAGCGCATAACGAGGCATTGTTGCCTAGGTGCTAGGTGCTAGGTGCTAGACCTGCGCCGACCCTAGCACCTAACACCTAGCACCTCCTCAGATGACTGCACCCAACACAGCCCCGTCCAGCCTGAACTTGAGAGTCTTGCTCGAAGAAATGATCGAGCGAGGCGCTTCCGACTTGCACATCACGGCGGGCGAGCGGCCGAAGCTGCGCGTCGACGGTGATATCACGAATGCGAACATCGACTTTGTGCTGCAGCCGAAGGACTGCATGCAGCTCGCGTATTCGGTGCTCACGGAGAATCAGAAAAAGAAGTTCGAGATGGAGGACGAGCTGGATTTCTCGTTCGGCATTCAGAACCTGGCGCGCTTCCGCGGTAACTGCTTCAAGCAACGCGGCTGCGTATCGCTGGTGATCCGACAGATCCCGTTCCAGATCCGGACGTTCGAGGAACTGGGCCTGCCGAGGGTGATCGCGGACATGTCCGACAAACCGCGCGGTCTCATTCTCGTCACGGGGCCAACGGGGTCGGGAAAATCAACGACGCTCGCGGCGATGATCGACCGCATCAACCGGCAGGAGAAGGGGCATATAATAACCATCGAAGACCCGATCGAATTCATTCACCGCCACCAGCAGTGTATCGTCAACCAACGTGAGGTTGGCAGCGACACCAAAAGTTTCCAGGCATCGCTGAAGTATGCGCTGCGTCAGGATCCCGACGTCGTGCTCATCGGCGAAATGCGCGACCTGGAGACGATCCAGGCGGGCCTAACGATTGCCGAAACTGGTCACCTTGCCTTCGCGACGCTGCACACGAACTCCGCTGCTGAGGCGATCAATCGTATCATCGACGTGTTCCCGTCGTACCAGCAAGGGCAGGTGCGCGCGCAGCTCGCCTTCTGCCTCGAGGGCATCATCACACAGACGTTGCTGCCCAAGGCAAAGGGACGCGGCCGAGCCATGGCCGCCGAGATTCTCGTCTGCACGCCGGCCATTCGCGCGCTCGTTCGCGAAGACAAGATCCACCAGATCTACTCGATGATGCAGTCGGGCAAGAAATACGGCATGCAGACGATGAACGACGCGTTGTACCAGTTGTACATGTCTCGCGAAGTCGCCTGGGAAGAGGTGATCCGCTCGTCGCACGATCCAATCGAGTTGGCGCGCATGTGCAACATGCAGATCGAGGGATTGGAGGACGATCAGCCGAAGAAGGCGGCGGCGGGTGGTGGGAAGCCGTTAGGACTCAAGCGTTGAGCGTGGAGCGTGACGCGTGAAGCGGCCCCCCCTTCGCTCCACGCTCCACGCATCACGCTCCACTGACGAGGAGACTTGAATGCCAGTTTACACATATTCCGCTCGCGCCATCAACGGCGAGCTGAAAAACGCGACGATCGACGCGCCGAGCCGGGAAGAGGCGGTTGCACAGCTGCGAAAGCAGCGGCTCAACGTCATCAAGATCGACGAGGCGACGAAGAAGAAGAAAGGTGGCAAGGTCCCGATGCGCGACATCGTGATCTTCACCCGGCAATTCTCGACCATGATCAACGCCGGTCTGCCGCTCGTGCAGGCGCTCGACATTCTCGCGAACCAGAGCGAGAACCAGGCGCTCAAAGACGTCACGAAAGCAGTCGTGTTCGACGTCGAGTCTGGAAACACCGTCGCCGACGCACTGCGCAAGCATCCCAATGCCTTCAGCGAGCTGTATGTCAACATGGTCGCTGCTGGTGAAGCAGGCGGTATTCTCGACACGATCCTGATGCGCCTCGCGGTGTTCATGGAAAAGAACGATGCGCTCGTTCGCAAAGTGAAGGGCGCGATGATCTATCCAGGCGTGATCATGAGCGTCGCCGTCATCGCGATCACCGTGCTGCTCGTGTTCGTGATCCCGGTGTTCGAAAACATGTTCGCCTCCGTGAACATGGCACTGCCGCTCCCGACACGGATCGTGATCGGAATGTCACGATTCCTGAAGTCCTACTGGTGGCTGGTCGGTGCCGCGCTGTTCGGGTTGGTCTACATGCTCAAGAACTACTACGCGACCAACAACGGAAAGCTCGTCATCGATCGGCTGATGCTGAAAACACCGGTGCTCGGCGACGTGCTGCGCAAATCGGCCGTCTCACGGTTTACGCGGACGTTGGGCACGCTGATCTCCTCAGGCGTATCGATTCTCGATGGCCTCGAAATCACGGCGAAAACGGCCGGCAATCGCGTGATCCAGGACGCGATCATGGAGTCACGCGCCTCGATCGCGGGCGGCGAAACGATTTCGGCGCCGCTCAAGAAGAGCGCGGTCTTCCCACCGATGGTGATCTCGATGATCGCGGTCGGAGAACAGACGGGTGGTCTTGATGAAATGCTCACCAAGATCGCCGACTTCTACGACGAAGAAGTCGATGCAGCGGTGAGTGGTTTGCTCGCGATGATGGAGCCGATGATGATCGTGTTCCTGGGCGTGGTCGTCGGCGGCATGGTCGTGAGCATGTACCTGCCGATCTTCGACATGGTGAACGCGGCCGGATAAGCGATGCCGGTGTCCTCGATGCGCTTCCACCGCGCGTTCCTTTGTTGCGCCACCGTGCTGCTCTGGGCCACTACCGCCTGCAATGACGGAGTGGCTCCGAGCGGCGGTGGCGATGCCTTGCCTCCTCGTGTCGTGATTACGCCGCGCCAGGTACGGCTCGTAGCAGTGGGCGACACGACGCGACTGCGAGCCGCGCTTTATGACGGCGATGGGAATCCGATCGCCGGCCGGGGCGTGACGTGGCTGTCAGCCGACCCGGGCGTTTTCACGATCGACGCGAGCGGGCTCGTGACGGGCAGGCAAGCGCAGTCCGTTGGCCGTGCGATCGCGAGTGCCGCGGGAACGGCGGACACCGCGTACGTGGTGGTCGCGAATCCGGACGCGTCGCCTTGTCTCGGCTACGCGGCGCCGGTTGCGCTTGCCGTCGGCCAGGCAATCGGCGTGAGCATGAGCGACGGAGCCTGCATCACATCGGCTGGGGGTGGCGATGAGTATGTCGTCATGCCCTGGTTCGGAACGTCGGACGGTTCGAGAACCATTCCACTCGAGGTGACAGGGAGCGGTCTCAGCGCGCCCGGGCCCAATCCATTTCTCGCGCCACTTGCGAGTCGCTCGTTAGGTCGCGGTACGGACAGTCGGGCGCGGGCCTCGGCTTCACTCCAGCGCGACTTTGCCTTCGAGCGCCGCATTCGCGAGATGGGCCGACACGAGGTGATGCCGCTGGCGTCACGCGCCCGGGCGGAGCTCGCGCGGCGCGCGCTCTCGCCAACCCTGTCGTCGGGCCCAGCGTACTTGAGCGTCGGTGATCTGGTGCAGCTCAACAGCGATCCCACGGGGTGCTCCGTCGTCACCGTGCGCACGGGCCGCGTCATCGCGACCAGTGCCAGAGCGATTGTCGTCGCGGACACGAACAATCCCACCGGCGGATTCGCCGACTCAGACTACGCGCGCATCGCCGCTGGTTTCGACACGCTCGTGGCTCCGGTGGAAGACGCAGCGTTCGGTACGCCGACCGACATCGACGCGAATGGCAAGGTGATCCTCTTCTTCACCCGTGCCGTGAACGAGTTGACCGCCGCCGGTGCCACGTTCGTGACTGGCTACTTCAATCCGCGAGACCTCCTTCCCGAGTATTACCAGGGGCAGCCACTGTGTCCGGCCAGCAATGAGCGCGAACTGTTCTATCTCCCGGTGCCCGATCCCGGCGGCACGGTCAATGGCAACACGTACACCACGGGCTTCATCGATACCCTAACGATTGCGACGCTCGCACACGAGAATCAGCATCTGGTGAACTTTGGGCGGCGGCTATACGTGAACGACGCCGTGGCCGACGAGGAGCCCTGGCTCAACGAAGGGCTCAGTGACATCGCCCAGGAGCTTGTGTTCTATCGTGCGACCGGGCTCGCGCCGCGCCAGAACATCGGGAGCGAGCACTTCGGCACGCAACCGTTCGACGGGCTGTTCACCATGTACATGGCGCCGAACTTCGCTCGCTTCGCAACGTTTCTGCAGCAGCCGCAAAAGTACTCGCCGTACTCGTCGAACGATCAGCTCGGGACCTACGGCGCGATCTGGTCGTTCCTCCGCTACGCGGCTGATCATAGCGGTTCGAGTGACGCGAACGTCTGGTTGAATCTCACCAACTCGCAAGTGGCCGGCTTCGATAACCTGTTCAATGTGTTTGGAGGGAACCTGGGACCAATGCTCAATGCATGGTCTCTGTCGCTCTACACCGACGACGCGACGCCCGGTGTCGATTCCACCTATTCGCAACCGAGCTGGAACTTCCGCTCGGCGTTTCCATCGCTGCCCCTGTCACCTCAACCGTATCCGCTCCTGGGCGCCGTCGGCGTCCTGCCGGATGGCGTCTCGCAGACGGCCTCCCTGCGTGGTGGCGGCAGTGCCTACTTCCGGTTTGCCATCACTACCGGGACCGACGCAGTCATCGCCCTGACATCGAACGGCTTGATGCCGCCGGCCACGGTCCAGGCGACGATCGTGCGAACAAAATGACGGTGCCGCCA
>DATEGN010000187.1:0-6517 GCA_035280125.1 Gemmatimonadaceae bacterium
GAGTGACGGTCGCTGGCTCGCCGCGATTTCGTCGTCGCGTCGCGACGGTCTCGGCGTGGACTACCGCCGCGACGGTGATCCGACGTATGTGCGGCCCGGTGCGGCGCGCGCCTGGGTCATCGATACCAAGTCGGGCAACGCGCGCGCGCTGTTCCCCGACAAGCGCAATATCCGAGTTGGCCGCTGGTCGCCCGATGGGACAAGGCTCGCCATGCTCGTGTACGATGCGAAGAGTGCCACGTTTCAGCCAGTCATCTGGGACCGCGAGAGTGGTCGCCTAACGACCATCACCGCGCCAATGGGCACGTACGTCGCTGAGAACAGCGGCCTGCGTTGGAGCGCCGATGGGAAGCGCCTCGTCTATGCGCTGCACACACTCGCCTGGCGCAAAGCGGCCCAGGACTCGTTCCGTGTGATCACCGGCGGTCCGGTGTTCGTGCAGTCCAGCGACAACCCGTTCCTCACCTGGGACGCGCTGCGTCGCACCGCGAATGTTCGCAGCATCGTCGCGTATGACATAACGACGTCCAAGACGCTGGAGCTCCTGCCGGAGACCATGGTCGCCAGCTGGGATGTGAGCGACGACGGGTCGACACTCACGTACAGCGAGGACATCACGAAGAAGACGGACTACGACGTCATCTTCGGCAGCGAGAACAAGCTCGTCGCTCGCCGTATCGCGTGTCAGGCAGGAGACAGCTCGTGCGCGCGCACGCGGGTATTGCTTCCGACGCTCAAGAGCACTGCGATCATCTGGTCTGAGGACGGTACGCACTACGCGTATTCCAAAGAAGGACGCGTCTACATCGCGTCGACATTGGACACGACGCAACGCCAAGTCGCGGGCCCAGCGGCGGATGCCCGTCGCGACACACCGCCGGACACCTCGCGCGACGCGCGTGATCGACGCGAGCGCGAGCGCTTTCGGGTTATTCGCTATAGCCCGGCCAACGACGCATTGCTGATCGCGAACTCACAAGGCTATTGGCTGCTCGACCTGCCGAGCGCTGCCAAGCAACTGATCATCGAGAGCTCGGACTCGGCATCGAGTGCTTTGCCACGCGTCGCCGTCGCTGCGTGGAGCAACGACGGCAAGAAATTGTACTTCACCGTTGCCTCGCGCACGAAGTGGGAGCGCGGCATCGTGCGCTTCGACCGAGCCAACGGCAGTAAGCAAACGCTCATCAACGACGGACGATCCTACTCGAATATCCGATTGTCGAAGGACGGACGGGTTGCGACACTCAGCATCGCCGAAGGAAATCGGCCGCCGGGCCTCTTCGTCGCCGACGCTGACTTTTCCTCCGCCTCGCTACGGCCGCTCGTCGACGCGAATCCGCAGCTGAGCGCAAAGCGGTTCGGACCCACCGGCCTGGTGAGTTATCTCGACGCGGACGGCCATTCCAAGTACGCTGTCGTGTACTACCCCGTCGGCTACGAGCGCGGCCGAGCGTATCCGACGGTCTTCATCGTCTACGAAGACTTCTTCGACGACGCATTTGATCCTGTCGCGAACGTTCTCACGTCGAACGGATATGTGGTCGTGAAACCATCCGTCGACTTCGACATCGGCTATCCCGGCGAGGCATGGATCAAAGGCGTCACCGCCGCCGCCAACAAGCTGATCGACATGGGCGTCGCGGATTCGGCGCGCCTCGGTGTCCAGGGCACGAGCTACGGCGGCTACGCGACGAATCTGCTCGTGACACAAACCAATCGCTTCAAGGCAGCGATCAACATTTCCGGCAAGGTCGACATCATCAGCTTCTACACCGATAGTCCGCGCCTGGGGGTGCGCAACATTCACGCGGCCGAGAAGAGCCAGGATCGACTCGGCGCAACGTTGTGGCAACAACCGCAGAAGTACGTGCAGCACTCCGCGATCATGTTCGCCGATCGCATCCAGACGCCGCTCATGCTGATCACGGGCGCGCAGGATTCAAACGTCCCGGCCGACAACACCCGCGAGATGTACTACGCCTTGCGTCGGCTCGGTAAGGAAGTCGTCTGGGTGAATTACATGAACGGCGGACACGGCGGAGGCAACGCGACAGCGGAGGATGTGCTCGACATGCAACGACGCATGCTCGCGTGGTACGACGCGAAGCTGAAACGACCCGCATCCAAGGTCGCGTCGGCTACACCGTAGTCTCACTAGACGCTCGCGGCGAGCCCACCCTTGCCTCGCGCGATGCGGCGCCACTAGGTTCGATACATTGACGCCCCATTCAATCAACCCCGCGAGTCCCGACGACACCGTCCGCGCCATGAATGCGGTGCGTAGCGTCGTCCGGGCACTACGCCTCAACACGCGCAGCATCGAAGGCAAACTCGGAATCAGTCTCGCTCAATTGTTCGTCCTCCAGCAGTTGTCAGAAAAACCATCCGATTCTCTGAACGAGCTCGCTGACCGAACGGCTACGCATCAAAGCTCCGTTTCGGTCGTCGTGCGACGCCTCGTCGAGCGCGGCTTGGTGACCCGTGTCGCATCTCCAGTAGATCGCCGGCGCGTGCAGATCACACTCACGGAAGAAGGCGAGCGCGTGTTACGCGGCGCGCCGCCGACGGTGCAGAGCGATCTCATGAACGGGATGTCGCGCATGCAACCCGAACAGCGCGCCATTCTGGCCGAACTGCTCGAGACATGGGTGCTCGCGAGCGGCATCGATCTAGCCGCCCCACCAATGATGTTCGAGGACGAGCCGCCTGCTCGCGTAGCGAGTGGCTGACGAGTCCCCAACTCCTCTCAGCGCCGCGAGCGGTTTACCCGTCGCACCGTCGCTGGCGCCCGCGCTCGCGACGGTCGAGGCTCCTCCGGATTACGTACCGGTCGATCAACGCGTCGTCGTCATCTCTGCGATCGCGGTGGTCGTCGGCATCGGTGCCGCGCTGCTGGCGATCGTTCTGGTGCGCCTCATCGGACTCATCACGAACATCGCTTATTTCGGCCGCGTTTCGACGTCATTTGTCGCGCCGAGTACCGAGCACCTAGGCGCCTGGTCGATTCTCGTACCGCTCGTCGGCGCGTTTGTCGTTGGCATCATGGCACGCTACGGCGCGGCGGCAATTCGCGGACACGGAATTCCCGAGGTCATGGAGCGCGTGCTCTACGCGCGCAGCCGCATTGCGCCGCGCATCATGTTCCTCAAGCCGCTCTCGGCGGCGGTCGCAATCGGAACCGGCGGCCCATTCGGCGCCGAGGGACCGATCATCGCCACCGGCGGCGCGTTAGGCTCGATCGTCGGCCAGTTTGTGAGGATGACCGCGGACGAGCGTAAGACATTGCTCGCCGCCGGCGCCGGCGCGGGTATGGCAGCGACATTCGGCAGTCCCGTATCTGCGGTGTTGCTTGCCGTCGAGCTCCTGCTCTTCGAGTACCGCCCGCGATCCGTAATTCCCGTAGCGTTGGCGTGTGCCGTGGCAACGGGCGTCCGCGCCGCGTTCGTCGGCTCGGCGCCGGTGTTCACCGTCCCTGGACTCGCACAGCCGAACCTGGAGGCGCTGCTCGCCTACACGATCATCGGTGCCCTCGTCGGTGTCGCGTCCGTCGGTGTTACACGTTTCGTCTACTGGATCGAGGACTTGTACGAGGAGTTGCCCATCCACTGGATGTGGTGGCCGATCGTCGGCGCCGTGTTCGTCGGTGTCATCGGCTACTTCGAGCCACGCACGCTCGGCGTCGGTTATACGAACATCGACAACATTCTTTCCGGCAACATCGTTGGAAAGGCGCTCATTGTTCTGGTGATCTTGAAGTTTTTGTCCTGGGCGATCTATCTCGGCAGTGGCACATCCGGTGGAACGCTGGCGCCGTTGTTCACCATCGGCGGTGGCATCGGTGCGGCGTTGGGCGCGTTAGGCATCGCCATCAGTCCATCGTTCGGCATCGATGCAAACGTTGCGTCGCTCGTCGGGATGGCGGCGATCTTCGCTGGTGCCTCACACGCGCTGCTGGCGTCGGTGGTGTTTGCGTTCGAAACCACACGACAGCCGTTGGGTCTCTTGCCGCTGCTGGCGGGTTGCAGCGCCGCATATCTGGTTTCCTTGCTCATGATGCGCAGCTCGATCATGACGGAGAAGCTGGCGCGCCGCGGTGCCAGGATCCGCACGGAGTACGCGGCGGACTTCCTGAGCCAGGTTCTGGTAAAGGATGGGTCATCGCGCGAGGTCATTTCGCTGCGCGGGTCCGATCCGCTCGGCAAGGTGCGTGGGTGGTTAGCCGCTGGTGGCAATGGCGCATCACATCAGGGGTTCCCGGTGCTCGACGACAAGGGGGAGCTCTGCGGCGTCCTCACGCGACGCGATCTCCTCAATAGCGCGCATGACGACTCGGCAACGGTCGGCTCATTGGTGACGCGCGGCGCGGTCGTTGTCTATGACGACAATACGCTCCGCGAGGCAGCCGACCACATGGTTCGAGCAGGCGTCGGTCGACTCCCCGTCGTCTCCCGGGATGCGCCGCGTGTCGTCGTCGGCATCGTTTCGCGCAGCGATCTGTTGTCCGCACACGAAGAACGGCTCGATGCGGCGCACGTGACCGAAGAGAGCCTTCCGCTTTCCGCGCCGTGGTCGCGGGACGGCAAGTCGAAAGCACGCCGGAAGAGTCACACGTCGCAGGCCGGTCGGTAACACCACCGACTCGTTATGCTCGATATTCTCAATCTCGACAGCCTCGAGGATCGCGCTCGCGAGCGGCTCGATCCGATGTTGTTCGATTATATCGCCGGCGGTTCGGGCGACGAGTGGACCCTTCGCGAGAATCGCGCGGCGTGGTCGCGATTGCAGCTCTTGCCCCGCATGCTGCGTGGCGTCGGCAAACGGGATCAGCGAACGACGGTGCTCGGTACGCCCGTCTCGTTCCCGGTGCTCGTGCCGCCGATGGGCTTCCATGGCCTTTGTCACACGGACGCCGAACTGGCGACCGCCCGAGGCACCGCGGCGGCTGGCACAATCTTCGTGGCCAGCACGGTCTCGAACCGAAGCCTCGAGGCAATCGCCGACGCCGGCAAGGGTCCGCGGTGGTTCCAGCTATACGTCTACCGCGACAAGGAGATCACGCGCGGTCTGGTACAGCGCGCGGCGGCCGCCGGCTATTCGGCGCTCTGCCTAACCGTCGACACGCCGCTGGCGGGGCAGCGCGAGCGCGATCGGCGCAACCGCCTTCGCATGCCCGCGCATCTCGGGCTGGAGAACTTTCCGGCGACGCATGCGGACCAAAACAAAGCCGATGGCCAGGGTTCGGCACTCGCGCGCTACATCTCGGATATGTGGGATGCGAATCTGACGTGGGACGACGTTGACTGGCTGCGATCGATCTCTTCACTACCTGTGATCGTCAAAGGACTGCTGACACCGGAGGATGCGTCTCTCGCCGTGGAACACGGCGCGGAAGCGATCATTGTCTCCAATCATGGCGGCCGTCAGTTGGATGGCGTACCGGCACCGATCACGATGCTGCCGTTCATCGTCGACGCAGTCGCGGGCCAGATCGAGGTGCTCCTCGATGGCGGCGTTCGCCGCGGAACGGATGTTCTGAAGGCGATTGCCCTTGGCGCTCGTGCGGTGCTCGTTGGTCGACCCGTGCTGTGGGGTCTCACCCTCGATGGTGAAGCGGGCGTCCTTGCGGTGCTGGAACACTTGCGAAGAGAGATCGATCTCGCGATGGCGCTCGCTGGATGCCCAACGATCAGCGACATCGACGGCGGGCTCGTCGCCTGCGAGTGACCGTTGCCTAACCACGAACCGGAAACACGGAAGCGCGACGTGGCGCAACGCCGTCCAGACAGGCATCGAGATGACGTGGCCCACGTCGTCGACGGACTCCGGCGAATCGTGCGTGCCCTGCACGAATCGCATCGCCGAGCCGAGCAACGTTGGCAATTGAGCGCCGCGCAGCTCCTCGTCCTTCAGCGGCTCGCCGAGGCGCCGACGCTTTCGGTGAACGAGCTCGCCAACCGGACCTTCACGCATCAGAGCACGGTTTCCGTGGTCGTCGCGCGCCTCGTCGACCGCGGGCTCGTTAGGCGCAGCCGCGCCGGCGACGATGCCCGCCGGCTCGAGCTGGCGCTCACGGCTTCCGGACGCGCGCTCCTCCGCCGCGCGATGTCCTCGGCGCAGGCACAGCTGTTCGATGCGCTCGACTCGATGACATCCGCCCGTTTGCGCGTGATCGCGGCCGGAATCGAGGATGTCGCCGTGGCCCTCGGTGCGGCGAACGGGCCGGCTGGTATGTTCTTCGAGGAAATACTCTCCGGTGGGGAGAATGGCAGCGGCAGTCCTGTCCCTAAGCGAAGACGAGTGCGCTGACGTAAGTCTCGAGAAAGACTGGAACTCGTTAGGAAACGGAGACAGCTCGAGACTCGAGCGGTGAGATGTGAGATCCGCCTTACTTCGTGTGGGTAGCCGGTAGCTTACCCAGGTTGGCGAGCCAAGAGGCGAGAGACGAGAAGGCAGCCGCGAGCGGCGAGATTGAGAGTTTGATTTTTTCGAGTCTCCTCTCTTCATCTCGACGCCGAAG
>DATEGN010000188.1:0-4401 GCA_035280125.1 Gemmatimonadaceae bacterium
GACGCACAGGCGATGGCGATGATTGGGCCGATGGGGATGATCTTCATTCCGAGCATCGGTGGCATCAGCCACGCGCCGAAGGAATACTCCCGGCCCGGGGACATCGTGAACGGAGCGAACGTGCTCCTTGGAACGCTGTTGAGGCTCGATGAGGCTACTTGGGTATAGGCGAAAGCAGATCAGTCTCCGCGACGGCTCAGCGAGAAGATGCGGTGAAGTCTGACTTACTCGTACAGATCTTCGCGCGTTCGCGGCAAATCGACTTGTCCATTGGCACGCGGTTTCGCGAGCAGCGATTGAATGATGCCGATTCGCCCGCTCCGGAAACCGTACGCCGACGCCGACATGTAGAGGCGCCACACACGGTATGTCGGCTCGCCGACAAGCGCGATTGCCTCACGACGGTGGTCCTCGAGGCGGCGCGTCCAATGCCCAAGCGTGAGCGCATAATGCTCGCGCAGGCTTTCGACGTCGCGCAGCTCGAATCCGCTCTGCTCGGCGCTCCCGATTACGGTCGCCGCGGGCAGAAGCTCGCCGTCCGGGAACACATATCGATCGATGAATTGCCCTCGACGCCAGAGCCTGGCCGAAGCGCGCGAACCTAACGACGTGGGCCGCGTCGCGTCGATGCTGACGATGCCATGGTTCAGGAACAAGCCGCCCGGTCTCAACGCGGCGAACGCACAGTCGAAGTAGTGGTCGATCTGCTTTCGCCCCACGTGCTCGACCATGCCAACGCTGGCGATCTTGTCGAACGTGGCGTCGCGCGGCAATTGCCGATAATCGCGAAGCTCGACGCGACAGCGATCGGTCAAGCCCGATGCCGCGATGCGCTCGCGGGCCAGCTCGGCCTGGGCCTCGCTGAGCGTAATGCCAAGCGCAAAGACGCCGTAACGCTTCGCGGCATGCATGATGAGACCGCCCCAGCCGCACCCAATATCGAGCAGTCGCTCTCCCGGACTGAGACGCAGCTTGCGGCAGATGAGCTCCAGCTTCGACTCTTGGGCGCTGTCGAGATCGTCGTCCGCTCGCGCGAAGTAGCCGCAGGAGTAAACCATTCGCGCATCGAGCCACAGCGAATAGAAGGCGTTACCAACGTTGTAGTGAAAGCGCACTGCATCGCGGTCGCGGGTCTTCGAATGGCGCCGACCGGAAAGGTGTGACGACGCGGGCAGTACCGAGTCGCTTCCGCCGTGCTCTTCGCGATCGTCCCGCGGTAACGCGAGAACGTGTCGCGCGAGTCGAAAGATGGCACGCGGCGAACGAAGCCGTGATGCGGCGATGTCGCCGAGGTCAGCGGCAGCCTCGAGATTTCCGTCGATGTCAACGTCGCCGAAAATGTAGCTCTCTGACAGCGAGAGCTCAGAAGGCGGCAGCAGCATGCGACGGAGCGCTCCCGGCGATTCGAGCACGATCGTGAATCGCGGCGCTTCCACTGGCTCATCAACCGTTCCGTCCCAGAAGCGCACCGCGAAGCGCCGCGCTGGGACCGGTCCGAAGGCATCGTTGAGCACGACGCGGGCAGCTTCGAGCGCGCTCCCCGCTTTGCCAGGAGGCAACTCCTCTGAGAACGACTGCTGCGTAATAATCGGTTGAGCCATCGGGGAGCCAAAGAGTACTACCGTGAGTATACGAGTAGAGGGAAGCGAGGAAAGTGGGAGCCCACGGCGAGCCGCCGATTACGTGACGTCAGGTGGGTCATTCCCGTCGAGTCTGGGTAACGCGAGGGCATCGTTCGCTTCCATTTGAGCCGAAGATTTTTATGCATGGATCTAGCCGTTTTGTTTTGTCTTTGAGTGCGTTGGTGGTTGGGCTATCTGTAGTGCTCGTACAGGGATGCGCCACTACCGGCACGACGCCGGTCACACAGCAGGGGTCTGCGCGCCGAGTGCCGGGCGAGCTTACCGCCGAGAGTTATGAAGTGCTCGAGCGAGGCGTTCTCGACGAGCTGAATCGTGTTCGCGCCAACCCCAAGGACTATGCGTCCGGTCTCGAGCGCGATCTCCAGTACTACCACGGCAATCTGTTCCGTCGTCCCGGAGACGACAGCGCGCTCGAAACGCGAGAGGGTACCGGGGCCGTCCGCGAAGCCATTCGCGTTCTGCGTCAAACGAGACCCATGGGGACATTGCGTGCTTCTGCTGGGATGACGCTTGGTGCCCGCGATCACGTGAAGGATCAAGCGCCGCGCGGCCTGATGAACCACAAAGGCACCGATGGCAGCATGGCCTGGGATCGCGTGAGTCGTTATGGCGACTGGAAGACGAAGATCTCCGAAAACATGACCTTCGGTCCGTCAACGGCGCGCGACGTCGTTGAGGCGCTGGTCGTGGATGACGGGATCTCCGATCGTGGCCACCGGAAGAACATCCTCGATCCCGATGTGAAGCTCGTCGGCATCTCCTGCGGTCCACACAAGCTGCTTCGCGTTATGTGCGATATGGTGGAGGCAGGCGGGTTCACCGAGCACCAGGCGGAACACAGGTGATCGCGGGATACCCGCGCGCCGCGCCTACCTGGCTGCCGCGAGTTTCGGCAGCGCGCTCCAGATATCCTCATCCTCGAGACCGAGCACCCACGCTGAGAATCCGCGCAGCTTCTTCTCCTGCATGAGCGTCAGCTTCGCTTGGAAGCTCCGTGCGTTCTCGAGAAACAGCCATTCGTAGACGCCGCCGTTTGGGTAATACGCGAACGGCACCTGGTCGGTCTCCTCCCATCGCATTGGCGCGTCCGCGCGCTCGGCGAGGTGCGTTCCCCAACGCCACGTGACCGTCTCGCTCCACGATCGCACCTGATCGGGAATCGACGCATCCGCGCGAGCGAACCAATGCTCGCCGTACAACGGAATGCCGAGCGACAGTTTCTCGGCCGGTACGTAACGCAGGAAGTAGTCGATGTTGTCGCGTACCCACGTTAGGCCGGCGACCGGTCCAGGTGGTGTGCGACGCGTGTGTTGATCGTACGACATCATCGATACGAAGTCGCTGACACGCGCGATCGCCGCGAGGTCATAGCCGCCGCGCCAGCTCTCCTGGAGAAAGCGATGATACGCGGTTGGCCCCGTCGCTTCGTCCGTGCGATGCACGACCGCGATCGAGATCGCAAATCTGGCCGCATGGAGTGCCGCGGCGGCGTCGCTATACCACTTTGTGAATCGGTCGCGATCGAGCTCGTTGAGATTCTCGACGTCGAACTGAATGCCCCAGTAGCCGTTGCGGCGGCAAGCAGCCACGATAGCGTCGATACTGCGGCGCTGTGCTGCGGTGTCTCCGAGCAGTCGCCGCAGCGCCGGTTGAATGAAGCCTTCGTTCACCACGAGCGGCATCACTTTCACATGATGTTCTCGCGCGAGCTTCAGGACGCGTGCGTCCACGCCGCCAAAGAACGTGCCTAGCGAGTCCACCGTATAACTCTGCGGCGCAAGGACGCTGATTTGATCGACGTGCGCGACCAGACTCCGATACGCGTCTTCGCGATCAGTGTAGTAGAACAGTCGCTCACCCTGTGCGTCGAGACGGACGGCCGAGGCCATGAGCGTTAGCGCCACGATCCAATAACGCATGTGCGCGAAAATGGAGGTCGAGCTGCGGGGGTACGCAGCGCTCAGTACGTCGATAAAGCAATACGACGCTTATTGTGGAGCGCCGAACGTTTGCACGAAAATCAATCGCCCGTGCGCATCAGGCTCGAGGACAACACCGGTCTCGCTGTAGCCCCCGGCGAGAATGTTCGCGCGATGTCCCGGAGACTCCATCCAAGCCGCAACGGCGCTGGCGGCGTCAGAATAGCCGAGTGCGAGATTCTCACCCAGCGCATTCCACGCGTACCCGGCAACTTCGGCGCGAACGCGAGGTGTCGGATACGGGGCGCTGAGGATGACGTGATCCAGGATTCCTGTCTCCGCGATCTGGCTGGCTTGCAGCTTTGCGTCTTTGACCAACCGATAATTGACGCGCAGCGGCGGAAGGGAATGCTGCGCACGCTGGAGATTCACCAGATACACGACTTCGCTTGCCATGTGGTCGAGCGACATCGGAATCACGACGCGAGCTGGACGCCCGGTCGAAGTGGTACGCGTGCTCGCCGTGCTCGGAAGCAGAAATGCGAATCCGGCGCAGAACGCGAGCGCTGCGAGCACCTTCGTCACTATGCCAGCCCGAGTGCTCTTACTCTGACGAATGTGTGTGACGAGCAAGCGTCCGAACCCGGAGCGCGAGATCACACTCGGACGGGCTCGGACGCGGTGGCGATGCGACGTCAAGGAGCTTGAGCGGTAAGTCACAGAGAACACCAATAAATACAAGAACGTGCGAAGCAGCCGATCGTGCTCGGCAGATGCAACACGAGCCAGCGGCGGCTCGCGTCACGTTTCGATCGCACTCCAACCCTACGGCGCGGAGG
>DATEGN010000189.1:0-23061 GCA_035280125.1 Gemmatimonadaceae bacterium
CCTCTCACAAGTCACCGGCATCGGATCGATCGTCGTGCTGACGGCGCTCGCTGGGTTTACCGCCGAGCTCTATCGGCCCGCGTCCTACGCGCTCGTGGCTGACCTCACGCCGAAGGGCCGTCGCATCACCGGGTTCGCGATGTACCGTCTTGCCGTGAATGCGGGCGTTGCCGCGGGACCGGCCGTCGCCGGCTTCATCGCGCGGCGATCGTTTCTGTGGCTGTTCATCGGCGACTCGCTGACGTCGATCATCTATGGGTGCGCTGCGTACTTTGCGCTGCCAAAGGATCGGCGTGAACTCCGGGAGCCGGCATCGGCCGTGGGCGTAGTGCCGCGCATGGCGTCTGATCCACGACTTGTGAGAATGCTCATCGCGACGCTCGCGCTGGCATTCGTCATCTATCAGGCCTACGCAACGTTTCC
Source organism: Gemmatimonadaceae bacterium (assembly GCA_035280125.1). Classification (GTDB taxonomy): domain Bacteria; phylum Gemmatimonadota; class Gemmatimonadetes; order Gemmatimonadales; family Gemmatimonadaceae; genus AG2. Next base: position 424 of record DATEGN010000189.1, read on the forward strand.
GTTGCATCTGTCGCGATCCGGGTACACTCCCGTGATTTATGGTTCGCTCATGTCGCTCAATGGCGCCCTCATCATCGCCATCGAGCTGTGGGTGACGACGTTGACGCGTCGTTTGCCAGCCCTGATCGCGATTGCGATCGGCATCCTCCTCAACGGAATCGGATTTGGTGCGATTGGGCTCGCCAGCAGCGTCGGCATGCTCGCGTTGACCGTCGTGATCTGGACCCTTGGAGAGACCGTCTTCTCGCCGGTGAGCGCCGCCTACATCGCGGACATCGCTCCGCTCGATCTGCGTGGACGATATCAGGCGGCATGGGCCTTCACCTTTAGCCTGGGGCTCATGCTGGCGCCGATCGGTGGAACCCTGCTCTACAGCATCTCGCCCCACACGCTCTGGTTCGCATGCTTCGGTTTGTGTTTGGCCTCGGCCGCGCTCATGGCCACGGCATGGGCCGCAGACCGCGGGACAGAGCGGCGTAAGATCTCAACCAGCCGTGTACTCGCCGTCGATGATCCGGCCGCTCCGGGGGATTAGAGGAAGCGAATGTCGTGCGTCGCGTGGGCGCGCGGCGGAAGGCGCTATTGCTATTTTTCTAGCATATGCTAGTTTCGTAGCAGCAGCACCCCAGACCGCCTCAGTTCAACTGGAGCGAAGCGATGGCGCACGACGATCGGATCCACCTCAGCCGGCGCGAGCGGCAGATCATGGATCATCTCTTTCGCGTTGGCCGCGCGACGGCTGCCGACGTCCTCGCGGGCATGCCTGATCCGCCGAGCTATTCCGCCGTGCGCGCGATGCTCCGTACGCTCGAGGAGAAGGGACACGTTAGGCACGAGGAAGAAGGCCGCGCGTACGTCTACCTCCCGACCACGCGTCGTGAGAGCGCTCGCCGTTCAGCGCTCACACACCTCCTGAACACTTTCTTTGACAACTCTGCGGAGCAGGCGATGGCCGCGTTGCTCGACCTCAAGGGCACGAAAATGACCGAGGCCGAGCTTGATCGGATGGTCGAGCGCATCGAGCAAGCCAAGAGGGAGGGGCGGTAGCCATGGTCAACGTATTTCATGTTCTTGCGTCGCCAGGCGCGACGGCGGTCCGGCTTCTCCCTGTTCTCGCGGATTCGGCGATCAAAGGCGTCATTGTCTTCGGCGTCGCGGCGCTTGCCGTCGCGCTCTGCCGATGCCGCTCGGCCGCGACACGCCATGCGATTTGGGCAGGTGCCGTCGCAGCGCAGCTGACGCTGCCAATCCTCTCCGCGCTCCTTCCCGCTTGGCGCGTGCCGCTCATCGAGCAACTCGATCGGCGATGGGCGGCGCCTGCCCCCGTAGTGTTGGACGAGGCGCCCTCCGAGGTGACGGTCGTCGCGCCGGTCGCCATCGCCGTGGGGCGAGGAGTCGGACGTGGCGTTGGGGTCGGCCGGTGGCACGGACCGCGACACTCGAGCGTGTCGTATGTGGCGCCGCGAGTCATCCTCGGTTCAGATGCCGGCGATGCACTGACGATCTCCGTCGGCGACATGCCCGTTAGGCAGAAGCCGAGACTCAGTCTGATCGAGACGCTTCGCTCGTTGCGCAACCATACGCCCGCCTGGTGGATGCGCGGCGCGGCAATTGTCTGGCTCATCGGGGCGCTCGGCATTCTCGGCCGCTTTCTCGCCGGTACCTTTGCCGTGTCTCGCCTGGCTCGGCGCAGCGAGCGCGTGGAAGACGGCCGTTGGCTCTCACTTGCGCAGCGCGTGGCCATTCGGCTTGGTGTCGCTCGTCCGATGACGCTCCTCCGGAGCGGACGATTCGACGTGCCGGTGACGTGGGGCATCGTCTATCCCGTGGTGTTGCTGCCGGACGACGCCGACAGTTGGGCAGACGAGCGTCGGCGGTACGTTCTGGTGCACGAGATGGCGCATGTGAAACGCGTCGACGCGTTCACTCAGATAATCGCGCAGGTTGCGATCGCGGTTTTCTGGTTCGATCCGTTCGTGTGGATCGCTGCCCACCGGATGCGCGTCGAACGGGAGCATGCCTGTGATGATTACGTGCTCAACGAAGGAACGCTTGCATCGACGTACGCCGCGGATCTGCTCGCGATGGTTCGATCGCTCGGTACGCGCGGGCGCACGGCGCAACCGGCGTTCGCCGCGCTGGCGATGGCCCGTCCGGACGAGCTCGAGACGCGTATGCAGGCGATACTCGATCCAGGCCAGGACCGGCGTTCGCTACGCAGTGCTCCCGCGCTGGGCCTGGCGCTCTGCTCACTGTTGTTGCTCCTGCCACTCGCGGCATTCAAGCCATTCGGCCGCTCGGCGCGGTCGTTCAGCAGCGTCGATTGGGCCCCAGCGCCGGCCGCAATGTCTGCGGACGTCCTTGACGTGGCGCCGATAGCAGAGGTACCGGAGGTGCCGGAGGTGCCGGAGGTGTCGCCAGACAACTTTGCTGAGCTTCAAGCCTCGCTGCGTGAGGCCGAAGCCGCAATGCAGAATGTCAGGGCCACGCGCGCGGCCGTGGCGGCAGCGGTGAGCGAGGCGTCGGCGGCGACGGAGGTCTCAGCGGCGGAGGCTTCGACGGCGAGCACGCGGGCCGTCGCTGCGTGGACAACGAATGGGTCGTGCAGTTCAGTGTCCTTGAAGCGAAGCGGCAAATCGACGTCGGTCAGCTCGTCGAGCGACGACGACGACAAGAGCTTCCAGTACATCAGCTCGAGCGCAGGTCGCTGTGTGCAGGTGGCGGTGTGGGGAACCGTCGAGTTTACCCCGGACGAGCGCGAGGTTCAGCGCGTGAGTCGCGACGGTCGGCTGTACATTCGCGAGCGACGGGCGAACAGCGATCGCGAAGTCGAGGTCAGCGCCGGCGATGACGACGCTTTGCAATACGCATATCGGGTCGATAGCGAACGCGCGAGCTTCGACGACGACGCTCGCGCTTGGCTCGGCGACCTGCTTCCAGAAATTCTCCGCGAGAGTGGTCTGAACGCTCGCACCCGCGTGGCTCGCATTCGGCGGGGTGGCGGGGTGACTGCGGTGCTCGCCGATATCGCACGAACCGAGAGCACGAGCGCCAAACGCGCGGCCTATGACGCGCTTCTCCAGCAGGGCAATCTGTCGGACGACGATCTGACACGAATTGCTCGTCAGGCCGGCGAGGATCTCTCGTCGAGCGACGGTGAATTGGCTGGCGTGTTGGGGCAGGTCGGGAAGATGGGCCACGGTTCGTCGACCATGGCCGAGGCGTTCGGCAACGCCGTGGAGCACATGAGCTCCGATGGTGAGAAGCGCGAGCTGCTGCAGCAGTACGCGCTCAAGGGCGATCGGGAAATGCTGTGCGTCGCCGGGCGCCAGGCGAAGTCGATCTCGAGCGATGGCGAGAAGTCAGAGTTTCTGCGCGCGACGGTGAATTCGTATCTGGGAAACGAGGACGAGACGCTGCGCAAGATGTTCTTCGATGTCGTGGGAACCATCTCGTCAGACGGAGAGCGGCACGAAGTGCTGAATAGCGCGCTGCCTTATGCGCAGCGGCCGGCAGTGCTGCTCGCCGTCCTGGAATCGGCCAAGGACATCAGCTCGGACGGCGAAAAGAGCGAGCTGCTGGTCACGATCCTTCGCAAGAAGCTCGTCACGACGCCGGTGCTCAAGGATGTGTTCATGAAGGTTACCCGAACGCTGTCTTCGGATGGAGAGTACCGGAGAGTGATGGAGGCCGCGCTCGCGTCCTGAACACGGCGGACGGGGAACGGGGAACGGGAAGATCGGAACGAAACGGTGTGTTCCGAATTCCCCCGTTCCCCGATTTTACGCTGCCAACGCTTCCCGAACCTTCCGAATCAACGTATCGAACGTGAACGGCTTATCGAGAAAGACGGCGCCCGGCTCCATCACGCTCTGCCGCAGTACCGCATCCTCGGTGTAGCCGGACATGAACAACACACGCGAAGTCGGGCTCACGATGCGAAGACGTGACGCCAGCTCGCGGCCGCCCATTTCGGGCATCACGAGGTCTGTCAGGACGAGGGCGATGGGCTCCTGACGCCGCTCCATGACACGGAGCGCCTCGACTCCGTTCGACGCTTCGAGCACCGTGTAGCCATGGCGTTCGAGAATGCGTTTGGCAATGCGGCGCACGTTTGGCTCGTCTTCGACGAGCAGGATACGCTCGGGAGCGCTCGTGGGCTCTGGCGTGGGCTCGCGATCGACGTCGCCAACGTTAGGCGATCCGGCGACTGCTGGTAAGTAAATTTTAAATATTGTGCCGCGATCGAGCTCACTGTAGACCCAGACGTACCCGCCCGATTGCTTCACAATGCCGTACACCGTCGACAAGCCAAGGCCGGTGCCTTGGCCAACTGGCTTCGTCGTGAAGAAGGGCTCGAAAATGTGCGCTTGCGTTTCCTTGTCCATGCCCTTCCCGGTGTCGCTCACGGACAGAAGCACGTACGGCCCCGCGGGTGCGTTCGCATGCATCGGGCCGTAGCCCTCGCCGAGCATCACGTTTGATGTCTCGATGGAGATGCGGCCACCGCGAGTGATCGCATCGCGGGCATTGACCACCAGGTTCACGATGACCTGTTCGAGCTGTCCTGCATCGGCGTTGACGAGCGCGAGTTTGGGATCGAAGGTCGTTACCAGCCGGATGTCCTCGCGCAGGAGACGGCGCAGCATCTTCTCGAGGTTGCCGGTAAGGGCGTTGAGATCGAGAACGTTCGGCTGCAGCACTTGTCGGCGGCTGAATGCCAGCAGTTGACGAGTCAGACTCGACGCGCGGTTGGCCGCATTGAGTATTTCCTGGACGTCGGCCGCGTGCGGACTCTCGCGCGGCATGTCAGCCATCACCATCGCGCCGTAACTCGTGATGACGGTGAGCAGGTTGTTGAAGTCGTGTGCGATGCCGCCTGCGAGCTGGCCCACCGCTTCCATCTTCTGCGCCTGCTGGAGCTGAACCTCGAGCCCGCGCCGTTCCGTCGTTTCCGCCACGAACATGCCGATGGCCGCCGGCGGTCCGTCGGCGACAATCACTGGGAAGAAGCTGGCCCGCAGCTGTCGATCGCTGCCACCGCTTGGGCCGCTATTCCGCACGAGCTCAACGTCGACGATTGCCTGTCGTGCGTCGAGGACGCGATGGAGCAGCGCCTCTCGCTCTTCCCCGAGCTCCGGCTGTAGCTCGCTCGCGGGACGCCCCAGATGGGCGGTGCGCGTTCGACCATTCAGTTCGGCCAACGCGTCGTTGACGCGAAGGTATCTCAACTCGCGGTCGAGCAACGCGAAGCCGATCGGCGCGCTCGCAAGCACGACGTCCAGCAGCGTGAGCGTATTCTCACGTTCGCGCGCCGAGGCTTCGACTTTCGCCGCCATCGCATCGAACGAAGCGGCGAGACGGCCAAGCTCGTTCTGTGCCGTCACCTTCGTGCGTCGTGAGTAGTCACCTTCGGCGATGCCGTGAGCGGCGCGCGCGATGGCGTCGAGCGGCCGCGTAATCGAGCGACTCATCGCCCACGCGGCGACGGCGCCAAGCCCGATCATGAGCAGCGCGATCACGAGCGCCCCGTAGAGGAATTGGCGAGCCGGTGCCACGGCAATGGACCGCGGAATCTCGATCGTGACGAGCCACGGAGCCGACGGCACGGCGTCAGTCGCTCCGAGCTGAATCGAGCCCGCGCGCCGGTACTCGCTTGGTTCGTCTCGCGGAGACGTGTGCGGAGGAGCGACTACGACGCCCGAGAGGTCGGTCCAGAGGCTGCCATCAGCATTGCCAAGGAGGAACGAAGCCCCAGAACCGATGAGGTCGCGCATGAACTGCAACGACTGTCCGCTTCCCAGGCGCCGGGTCTCGACGAGATAGCCTAACGTGTCCTGATCAGCGAGAACCGGAGCGATGACGTCGTAGACAACGGTGCGCTGCTGCAATCGCAGCGGACCGACCCAGGCGTGAAAGGTGGTTGGTGTCAGCGGCTCGTATGGAGTGAGCGAAGGCAGACTCGAACGCCCCGCGTCGTTTGGTTGCAGCGTGAAGCGCAGGCCGGCGGACGACCAAAGCGAACGCGAGAGGAGCTGTGGCATGCGGGCAAGATCGCCGCGCAGAAGGTGATCGACCCTCGCTCGATTGCGCGGCGTCTCGTCGCGGAGAAATGCCGCGAGGGTCGAATCGCCGGCAAGCAGGTGCGTGCTCCGCCGGAGGTTCAACACCGACTCGTGGAGCATGCCGCCAACCTGTTGCACCGCGTTGGCGACGCGCTGTCCGGTAGCGGCGAGCATTGCGCGCTCGACTTGCTTGTAGCCGAAGCCGGAAAGCACGGCGACGACCACGAAGACCAGCGCGGAGATGAAGAGGGGCAGCTTGCGGCGAAGCGGCTGCTGCGAGAAGAAGGGCACGGGAGTCGGTGGCGGCCGAATCGCTCTGGTTGCGTGACTCCTAAACGACGGGCGAGCAGTTGTTTCAGTCACTTTCGATTGAAGGCACACGGTTCGGGCGGCGTGGAAATGATGGCGCCAGTGGCGACCTCCGTCGCTACGCTGCCGCCGTGCTGGCCACGATTCACTCCGCTGCGGTCATCGGGATCGACGCCTACGACGTGTCGGTCGAGGTGGACTGCGCCCACGGCTTGCCGCAGTTCGCGATCGTCGGCCTGCCCGCCGGGGCCGTGAAGGAGAGTCGCGAACGCGTGTCGGCGGCGATCGTGAACTCGGGCTTTCTACTCCCGGCGCGTAGAACAACAATCAATCTCGCGCCCGCGGATCGGAAGAAGGACGGGACCGGTTTCGACTTGCCCATTGCGTTAGGCATTCTCGTGGCGACCGGGCAGCTTCATCCCGAATCGGTCGCCAATATTGCGGCGATCGGCGAGCTGGCACTCGACGGGGCGATTCGACCTGTTCGAGGCGTGCTGCCCGTCGCCCGGCAGGTCGGGCGCGATCGAGCGACGACTCTAGTTGTCCCGTCGGGCAATGTGCGCGAAGCGCAGCTCGTGAGCGACGTGCGCCTCGCTGCGCCGACGTCGTTAGGCGATCTCGTCCGTCAGCTCCGACATCGTCGACTCGAGGAGCCGCCGGCAATCGTGACTGTCGACAACGTGCGGACGGACGTACCCGACCTGTGCGAAGTCATCGGTCAGAGTTCCGCGAAGCGTGCGCTCGAGATTGCGGCTGCCGGCGATCACGGTCTGCTCTTCATCGGACCACCCGGCTCCGGCAAGACGATGCTCGCCCGCTGCATGCCGGGACTACTCCCGGCGCTCACCGAGAACGAGGCGCTCGAAGTGATTGCGATCCATTCGGTCGCCGGCCTCCTTCAGCTCGAGCGCGCTCCGTCAGCGATGCGGCCATTTCGGGCGCCACACCACACCGTCTCGACGGCCGGACTGATTGGTGGCAGCTCGCCCCCGCGGCCGGGAGAAGTCTCGCTGGCTCATCTCGGCGTGCTCTTTCTCGACGAGATGCTCGAGTTTCCACGACACACGCTCGACGCGATGCGTCAACCGCTGGAGGATGGTCACGTGGTCATCGCGCGGGCGGCTGGGAGCGTACGGTATCCGGCACGGTTCACGCTCGTTGGCGCGATGAACCCGTGTCCGTGCGGGCGGGCTGGAGATCCGTCGCAGCGCTGCACGTGCGCCGCGTCGGACGTCGTGCGCTATCGAGCGCGTCTCTCGGGACCGTTGGTCGACCGCATCGATCTGAACGTCACGGTGAAGGCAGTTCCCATTCGACAGCTTTCGGCGCGCGACGAGCGTGAGGGCACCCCCGCGGCGCGTGCCCGAGTCGAGCAGGCGCGCAGTCGCCAGCGCGCCAGATACGCGTCACTGGGCTGGCCACATGTCAACGGCCGTGCACCTGGGCGCTGGCTCCAGACCTCGACACCGATCGAGCCGGAGGCGCGCGAAGTCCTTGCGACGGCCGCTGAGCGACTCGGCCTCTCAGCGCGTGCGTTTCATCGCGTATTACGCGTCGCGCGTACCATCGCGGATTTGGAGGGCGACGACGTCGTGCGCTCTGCGTACATTGCCGAAGCAGTTCGGTTTCGTCCCGTATCAGCCCGAGACCGCGACGAGCAAGCAGCACAATCGGCCTAGCGAGGGCGCTGCGATGCGGACCAACTGCGCGGTGCCTCGTCGCATTTCGGCACGCGCATCGGCTGCCCAGTGCTTGGATCGGTCGGTGGAACGCGACGTGTGCGCGACACCTTCGTCGGATCCTCGGAGGCTTGATACGCGAACATCGCCACAAACGTCGCGTTCCGCTTGACGTTGTCGAAATTGATCTTGTCGTAGGTATCGCGGTTCGTGTGCCACGTGTAATCGGTGTACGACCAGTCCGACGACGTCAGGAAGAACGCCGGCGCGTCGCGGCAATCGAACGCATCGCTGTCGGTACTCTCGTCGTGAGCAACGCCGGGTAGCATCAGCGTGATGTTCTTCGTGAGATCGGCCGGCATACGCGCCATCCAGCGGGCCAGGACGCCCGGTGCGTCAACGAAGCCATTCGTCTGTACGGTGTCGATCTCGCCAGTGCCATTGTCCTGATTGAACAGGGCCTGCAGTCCCTTGACGATCTCAGGGTGGTCTGTGGCGAAGGCGGTCGATCCGATGTCACCCTCTTCTTCGCCGCTCCAATGACCGACGAGGATTGTGCGCTTCGGTTGCGGATAGGCTGCCTTGAGAATACGCATCGCCTCGAGCATGGTGATGGTTCCGGTGCCGTTATCCGTCGCACCGCTGCCTGCGTCCCACGAGTCGAGGTGCGCGGACAGCATCACGTATTCGTTAGGCGTGCTGCCCTCGATGCGCGCGATCGTGTTGAACACGGGAGACTCCGCGGGCGCCAGCCGGGCCTCCGCCACCGCGTGCACTCGGGGATGTTGACCATTCTCCGCCAGTCTCGCGAGAAGACTGTAGTCCTCGCACGAGACGTTGAATGAGGGCACGGTTTGCACTCGCGTCGACTGGATTTTGTCCACGCCCCATCCGCGCGACCACGAGTTGGTCAGGATTCCAGCGACGCCGGCGTGATCGAGCGTGGTCAGGATCGTGCGTGGATTCGCGTGCGCGGCACTCAAACGTGCGGCCCACTCGGTGTTGACGCTATCACGAAGCGCCATTGCGCGGCGATACACCGCCGAGTCGGCCCAAAACCTGAGATCAGAGTCAGGCCGACATGTCGGCTGAGGCACGGACGCGAGTACGAATTTGCCTTTTGCCGTCTCGAGCCACTTGGTAAAATCACCCTGTGGGAGGTCCGCGACTCGCGGGAGGATGACGACATCGGCCGTCACGCCGGTCGCTGGAGTCGCCGCACTCCACGCATGCATCGTGGCCTCGAGCACCCGGGTGCGCGGCGAGACGAGCGTTATACTGCTCGGTCCTCGCGTCCAGTCGCGCCAGGTGCCGTACTGCTCGTTCTTCGCGTCGATTCCCCAGGACTTGTAGGTGCGCAAGAGCCAATCGTTGGCGGCACGATTCGCTGTCGAGCCGGTGAGACGCGGACCAATCGAGTCCAGCAGCACTTGCGCGAGATGGCTGGCCTGCGAGCGACGCATTCCCTCGTCGTAAATGCGCTGAACGACGGGATCGCCGGTTGGGTTGTCTTGTGCGAAGACAGCGTGCGAGGGAGCAAGCAGGGCGAGCCAGAGGACGGATGAGAACGAGAGGAGTAGTCGCATGCACGACGTTAGCGAGGCACAATCAATTCTCGCCAGTGCGCAACCCTGCCGATGATTTTCGCGCGCCACTACGTTTCGAGGATGCGACCAGCAATTCCCGAGACATCGGACGGCGATCTCCGACACAAAGAGAAACGCTTGATCGAGTGGCTTCGCTCGCGAGGGTCCGTTCTGATCGGCTTCAGCGGTGGGGTCGATTCGGCATATCTCGCGTGCGTGGCGGTCGAGGCACTTGGCGATGAAGGGGTGCTTGCCGTGATTGGCCGAAGTGCGTCGTATCCCGAGGCCCAGTGGGCAGCCGCGCGCGAAGTTGCCCGTGGCTTCGGAGTTCCCGTCGCCGAGGTCGACACGGACGAGCTGTCGGATGAGCGCTATACCGCGAATCCCACGAATCGATGCTACTTCTGTAAGACGGAGCTCTGGTCGCGACTTGTCCCGATCGCCGCTCAGCACGGACTCGAGTGCGTGATCGACGGCAGCAACGCCGATGATCTCGCGGACTATCGCCCGGGGGCGCGAGCCGCGGCAGAGTGGAACGTGTTATCGCCGCTTGCGTTGTTAGGCTTCACGAAGCGAGAGATCCGAGCGTTGTCGCGCCAGCGCGGCATCCCCACGTGGCGGCAGCCTTCGGCACCATGCCTGTCCTCACGGATTCCCTACGGAACCGCGGTGACACCGGAGCGTTTGCGACGGATCGAGACAGCCGAAGCCTCGCTGCGCGCGATGGGACTGAGCGGCGACCTCCGCGTGCGTTATCATGGCGAGCTGGCCCGCATCGAACTGCCACCTAACGAGGTTGGTCGCTGGCTCGAGCCCGTCGTCAGCGCCCGTCTTCGACGCGCCGTCGCCGACGCGGGCTTCGAGCGCGTCGCGATCGACGCGCGCGGGTTTCGGTCAGGCTCTCTCAATGTACTGGGTGGCGTCGTTGCCGACGCGGAACCTAACGGCTCACCGCGCGAGGCGCCGGCGGCATGACCATCCGTTCGCATCAGGAGCTCGAGCGCGCATTGCGTGAGCTCGGCTTGCACTGTTCCGTCGAGGCGTTCGATGCGCTCGCGGTCGCGATTCCCGATCGGGGGGAGCGTGGCTTCGAGCGCGACGACCTCCGTCGACGTGCGATCGAGCTGGCGCGTTCCCACGGATTCTCTCATCTCGCTGTAGAACTGCCAAAGTCTGAGCACGCCGACCCAAATCGTGCGCCTTTTTCTGGCGATTAACTTCCCGCCCGGAGTCCGCCACGCGATCGCCGAAGCATCGGCGCCTCTGCGCGCCGTCGCACCCGAGCTGTCCTGGATCCGAGAACCACAAATCCATCTCACGGTCAAGTTTCTGGGCGAGCAGCCTGAGGACATCGCGCCCAAGATCGCCGCATCGATGAACGACGTGGCGGCTCGGAATCGAGTCGTTGACGTCGAAATAGGCGGCGTTGGCGCCTTCCCGAACTTTCGGCGTCCTCGTGTCGTATGGATCGGCGTGAGTCCGGAGCCGAAACTGGAGCTGCTGCATCATGACGTCGAGTCGGCATGCGAATCGCTCGGACTGCCGCTCGACGGCAGACCGTTTCGCCCGCACCTCACACTGGCTCGAGTGAAGCCTCGAGTCGCTAAGGCAGATGTGATGCGCAATCTTGCGCGCGCGGCGAAGAGTGTCTCGTATGTCGAGGAAGTTGTCATTTCGTCGATTGACCTCATGGAGAGTGAGCTGACGACGATGGGCTCAGGCTATCGCTTGCTCTCGTCGTCACCCTTGAAATACTGACCATGCGAATGGGTTGTCTCTCGCGTTTAGGATGTCTCGTGCTCATCGTGGCGATCGCGCTCGTGGCGTGGCTCACGAGCGATCGATGGCTGCCGCGCGTCACGGGTCGCGCAACGACCGTCAGCGCATCTGGCCCGGTGTGGGAGCCACTTTCGCCCCAGGGCGCGCAGCGAACGCGCCAGTTGCTGACGCGACTCAGCCAGCCGGCGGGCCCCGTGTTCGGCAATCTCTCCGGTGGCGACGTCGCGTCTTACGTCTACCAGTCGCTCGCGAAGCAGCTGCCGCCGTCGGCGGATAGCATCGAGGCGGCGGTGATCGGCGATCGGCTTTATATCCGAGCGTCAGTGCGGCTTCAGGATCTCGGCGGTACGTCGGCACTCGGTCCATTGGCCGGCGTGCTGGGCGAGCGCGAGCAAATGCAGTTCGGGGGAACGTTCCGCGTCATTCGTCCGCAGCTGGCCGAGTATGAGATAAAGGACATCAAGATTCGTGAGCTCAGCATTCCGACGTCGATGATCCCGCGCGTCCTGAGACAGACCGAGCGCGGATCGCGCCCAGAGGGACTCTCGCCCGACGGCCTTCCGATCGTCGTGCCGCCCTACCTCGGCGACGTCCGAATCGCCAACGGACGTGTGACGCTGTATAAGACAACACCACAATGAGGCCGCGTTGCGCCTCCCTTTCCGCCGTCTAGCTTTCCGCGACAGCATGCGAGCTTGTTTTCACATCCGCGACGCGGTTCTCGGGAGCCACTCGTGAGGCGCATCCTCATCGTCGATGACGAACAGGGCATCCGCGCGGCCCTCGGCCAGCTGCTCGAGTTCGAGGGCTACGAAGTGCGCGCCGTCGCCAATGCCGTCGACGGGATCAGCGAATACGCAAAGTGGAAACCGCATCTTGTCTTCCTGGACGTGAAGATGGCGGGGATCGACGGGCTCGAGGCGTTACGGCGCATCAAAGAGCAGGATCCCGGCGCGATCGTCGTCATGATCAGCGGTCATGCGACGATTCAGACCGCGGTCGAAGCAACGCAGCTTGGCGCCTACGATATTCTCGAGAAGCCGCTCGACACGGATCGGATCCTCGTCACGTTACGCAACGCGCTCCAGCATCTCGATCTGCACGAGGAGAATGCGCGTCTGCGCGAGACGATCGAATCGCGCTACGAGATCGTCGGACGTTCATATGCCATTCGCGCAGTTATTGATAAGATCGAACGGGTTACAAAGTCACCGGCTCGCGTGCTCATCTCTGGAGAGAATGGAACGGGCAAGGAGCTCGTCGCGCGCGCGATCCATCGACAGTCGCAGCGCGCCGAGGGACCTTTCGTCGAGGTCAACTGCGCGGCAATTCCGAGTGAATTGATCGAGAGCGAACTGTTCGGCCATATGAAGGGGTCGTTCACGGGAGCGGTGCAGGATCGGGCCGGCAAGTTCGAGCAAGCGGATGGGGGCACGCTCTTTCTCGACGAAGTGGGCGACATGAGTCTCGCCGCGCAGGCAAAGGTTCTGCGTGTACTTCAAGATGGCGTCGTCACGCGGATCGGCGGGTCCAAGCCGACACAGGTCGACGTGCGCGTGCTCGCGGCAACGAACAAGCGACTCGAGGAAGAGATCGCCGATGGGCGATTCCGCGAAGATCTGTTTTATCGGCTCAACGTGGTCCCGATCAATGTTCCTCCTCTTCGTGAACGGAGAGAGGACATACCCTTGCTTGTCGTGCATTTTCTCAATCAGCTCACCGAGCGCGAGGGCGTCGCGCCGCGTACCATCGCGACCGAGGCGATCGATCGCCTGCAGCAACTCGATTGGCCCGGCAACGTCCGCGAGCTTCGCAACACGATTGAGCGTTTACTCATACTCGCGAGCGGCCCGCGCATCAGCGGAGACGACGTCGCGCGGCTGGTGGGTCAGCGCGATCCGGAGCAAGCGGGGCTCGGCTCGCTGCTCGAGTGCAAGACCTTCGAGGAATTCAAGCACGCCGCCGAGCGCGCCTTTCTGCTCGCCAAGCTTCGTGCATTCGACTGGAACGTGTCGGAGACGGCCCGAGCCCTGGACATGCCGCGCTCCAATCTATACAAGAAGATCGAGCGGTATCGCCTAACGCGAGAGACGGCAGCGTGACCGCTCTGGGAGGATGGTGATTATGGCCGAGCGCGACTGGGCCAAGGAAATGGCGAAGATCGACCGACAACTGGAGTCGGTCTCCGATGAGGCATTGTTCCCGACGAAAAGCGCGCCGGGAAAGGGACCGAAAGCAGCTGCGGCGCGGGCCGAGAATCTGGAAAGACAGCAAACGACAAGCTCGTTTGGCGTGTTCGTGCGCCTTCTGCTCTCGGTCGCGCTCGGTGTGGGCATTGCCTTCTGGCCGTATGACGCACGCTGCGGCTTCGGATTGTTCGGCTACCTTGCGGCAATCGGTGTCGTCACGGCCAGCGGGATCTGGAGCGCGGTCTGGACCTGGCGCCACCGTTCGGCACGCGGGCATACGTTGTCGCTCTTGCTCGTGCTCTGGGGTGCGACGCTCGGTGCCATGGAAATACTCCCGCGCATCGGTTACGCGAAGACCGATGCCCTGCACCCGGCGACGTGGACTTGCAAATGAACTGTCATACCGAGCGCAGCGAGGAATCTGCACTCTCCAGCAGGGCGAAAGTGCAGATTCCTCGTCGCTTCGCTCCTCGGAATGACACGACGAATCATGACTGACTTCAAGAACTTCATCGGCGGGAAATGGGTTGCCCCATCGACGGGCGAGTATTTCGAGAATGTGAATCCGGCCGATCGCGCCGACGTGATTGGTCGGTTTCCTCTTTCGGGTGAAGAGGACGTCTCGCGCGCCGTGCAATCAGCCAAATGCGGCTTCGACGTCTGGAAAAAGACACCAGCTCCAGGGCGCGGCGACGTGTTGCGCCGCGTCGGCGATATACTCACGCGTCGCAAGGACGAGATCGCTGATCTCATGACGCGCGAGATGGGCAAGCCGCTCGCCGAGACTCGCGGTGACGTTCAAGAAGGCATCGACACCGCGTACTATGCCGCCTCCGAAGGCCGCCGGTTGTTCGGTTACACCGTGCCGAGTGAGCTTCGGAACAAGTGGGCGATGAGCTATCGTCGGCCCATTGGCATCTGTGGGATCGTGACGCCATTCAACTTCCCAATGGCCATTCCCACCTGGAAGATGTTTCCGGCGCTGTTGTGTGGTAATGCGTGCATCTTCAAGCCCGCCGAGGACGTGCCCCATACTGGTACGGCGCTCGTCGAAGTTTTTCTCGAGGCGGGACTCCCGCCCGAGGTGATTCAGCTGGTGCACGGCGTTGGTGAAACGGTTGGCGCCGCGATCGTGTCCCATCCAGAGATTCCAGTTATTTCATTTACCGGTTCTACCGAGACGGGGCGTATCGTTGGCGAGATCTGTGGACGTATGCACAAGCGCTTGTCGCTCGAAATGGGCGGTAAGAACGCGATGATCATACTGGACGACGCGGACGTCGACCTCGCACTCGATGGTGTGCTCTGGGGCGCCTTTGGCACGACGGGACAGCGCTGTACGGCAACGAGCCGGCTGATTCTGCAGCGTGGCATCCACGATCATTTCCTCGGCCGACTCATCGATCGAGCGCGCGGACTCAAGCTCGGCGATGGTCGCAGGAAAGGCACCGATGTCGGGCCCCTGGTGAACGAAGCCGGTCGCACCAAGGTCGAGCGATACGTCGACATCGGTCAGGCCGAAGGGGCAGACCTTCTCTGTGGCGGGCGCCGTCCTCCCGGCAAAGATTATGAGAAGGGGTTCTATTTCGAGCCGACGATCTTCGGCCGTGTCGAGGCGGGAATGCGACTCGAGCAGGAGGAGATCTTCGGACCGGTGTTATCGGTGGTTCGTGTCGACACCGCGGACGAGGCGTTCGCGATCAACAATGACGTGAAATACGGACTATCCTCGTCGTTATATACGCGGGACGTGGGTCTTGCCTTTCGAGCGCTAAATGAGCTCGACAATGGTATCACATACATCAACGCGCCGACGATCGGAGCCGAGGCACATCTTCCTTTCGGCGGCGTAAAACAAACGGGGAACGGCCATCGTGAGGGGGGTTGGCAGGTCTACGATTTTTATTCGGAAACGAAAGTCGGATACGTGGATTTCTCCGGCTCGCTGCAGCGGGCACAGATTGACAACTATCTTGGGACGCCGGATTGAGTTAGGTGGTCGACGCATTCTTGCGTCCGTTTATTCACAGTCGTTAATTCCTGCGGGGGACGGTCGTCTGTCAGATGGCGGGCGACGTCTCACGGCTCACAGCGCCGAGGTCGCTCGGCCTCAGCGTTTGAGAACCAGGAGTCGTTTCGTCGTCGCATGAGCATGAGCGAGCCCGCAGGATCCTCCCCATTGTTGACGCCCGCCCGGGCCATCACAGCCGAACAGAAAGTCGGTGCTCTGCGCAGCGTGAATCGCGGCGCGGGGCCGCTGTCTTTCCTTTGGGAATGGGCGAAGATCCTGTTCGTCTCGGTGGTACTTTTTTTCTTCCTCCGAACCTTCTTCGTCGAGGCGTTCAAGATCCCGAGCGGCAGCATGGAACGCACGCTCCTCGTTGGCGATTTTCTCCTCGTGAACAAACTGGCGTATGGCGCCGAAGTGCCGTTCACTCATCGGCGGCTGCCAAAGCTGCGGGAGCCGCAGGACGGTGACGTGATCGTGTTCGAGTGGCCTGAGGACCCGACGAAGAACTTCGTGAAGCGACTCGTTGGGCTGCCGGGTGATACGCTCGAGATGCGCGACGGTCAGCTGATCCGAAATCGAAGGAGTCTAAGCGAGCCGTACGTTCTGCACACGCAGCCAGACATCGACCCTGCGCCTGAAGACTTCCGTTGGCAGCGGGAATTCCTCGTGAAGACCGCGAATGCAACGGTTGGATACCACCCGTCACGAAATAATTGGGGCCCGCTCGTCGTTCCGCAGGGAAATTACTTTGTGCTTGGTGACAATCGGGACAATTCGCTCGACAGTCGCTATTGGGGCTTTGTGGCCGATTCTTTAGTGAAGGGACGGCCGTTCGTGATTTACTACAGCTACGCTCCTGACAGTGTGGACTTCGCGTGGCTCACTCGCATTCGATGGCAGCGTGTGGGTGAGCGAGTTCACTAGATAGATCCGTTCGTTCGTTACCCGGAACACCGTCGCAGCGTCTGCTGCCCGGACCCCTATTTTTGTTCCGCACCAAGGAGCAGCTGTCCTCATGGCCGCGACCGGCAACCATAAGAAATCCTCGTACGAGGAAGGCTCGCTTGATCAATATCTGCGGGACATCAGCGCATATCCGCTGATCTCGCGGGACGAGGAGGTTCGTCTCGCGCAACGCATCCGTCAGGGCGATCAAGAGGCTTTGGACAAGCTTGTCCGGTCGAATCTTCGATTTGTGGTGTCGGTCGCCAAGAAGTATCAGAACCAGGGCGTTTCGCTCTCGGATTTGATCAACGAGGGCAACCTTGGCCTGATTCGCGCCGCGCACAAATTCGACGAGACGAAAGGGATCAAGTTTATCTCTTATGCGGTGTGGTGGATCCGCCAGGCGATTTTGCAGGCGCTCGCCGAGCAGTCACGCATTGTTCGTGTACCGCTGAATCGTGCTGGCACACTGCATCGCATAGGGAAACGCGCCAATGCCCTGCTTCAGGAGCTTGGGCGCGAGCCGACGCACGAAGAGATCGCCGACGGCATGGATATCACGGAAGAGGAAGTCGCGAAGACGATGTCGATCTCGCAGACGCATCTCTCCCTCGATGCTCCCATGACGCCGGGCGAGGATAACAAGCTTCTCGATTATCTCCCCGACAATCTCAATCCGCCGCCTGACGAGCAGACCTTCGAGAAGGCGCTCACCGAGTCGATCGAGGAAGCGCTCTCGCACCTGAAAGAGCGCGAGTCGAAGATTCTACGCCTCTATTTCGGGCTGGACGGAGAGGAGCCAATGACACTCGAGCAGATCGGGTCTCTGCTCGGCATTACGCGCGAACGCGTGCGACAAATCAAGGAGAAAGCACTGTCACGGCTTCGGCATGTGAGTAGGGCACGCGCACTGGAGAGTTATTTGGGCTAACTGCAAGGTGCTAGGTGCTAGTGACGAAGGCCGCGGAAAACCACGCGGCCTTCTTTATTTTTCTAGCACCTAGCACCTACTTGTCACCTAGCACTTCGTCTCATGGCCCAGACCTCCAGCTTCGATGTAACAACTGGCGTCGACCTTCAGGAGGTCGACAATGCCGTCAATCAAGCGCAGAAGGAGATCGGGCAGCGCTACGACTTCAAGGGCTCGAAGTCGACAATCGAGTTCAAGCGCGCCGAGTCTTTGCTGGCGCTCGTCGCGGACGACGATTTCAAGATGCGCGCGCTCTTCGATGTGCTGCAGACGAAGCTGATCAAGCGCGGAGTGCCGGTAAAGAATCTCGATATTGGCGATACGAAGCCAGCCGGTGGCGACACAGTGAGGAAAGAGATTAAGCTCAAAACCGCTCTCGACTCGGAGACGGCGAAAAAAGTCGCGGCGGCGATCAAGGAAGCGAAGCTCAAGAAGGTCCAGGCAGCTATTCAAGGCGACCAGGTTCGCGTTTCCTCGCCATCGAAGGATGATCTCCAGGACGCGATTCAGCTGTTGAAGGGCAAGGATTTCGGCGTGGAACTGAAGTTCGGGAACTATCGATAGGGGACCGGGAGCGGGGGACGGGGAACAATCTTGAGCTTATCTTTCAAGCCGTGCTCCGAGTCTCGGTTTCCGTTCCCCGGCCCCGTTCCCTGTACCCCGTCTGAAGTTCTCTCTCCTTACCCTAGGCTGCGACAAAAACACCGTCGACAGCGAGCGCTACGTCGCTCAGCTCACGGATCGTGGTGCGGACTTCACCGCGGACCTCGAAGCCGCTGAGGTCATCGTCGTCAACACTTGTGGCTTCATCGACGCGGCCAAGAAAGAGTCTATCGACGCGCTCGTCGAGGCCGCGCGACTCAAGGAGGCCGGCTCCTGCCGCGCCGTCGTAGGATTGGGCTGCATGGTGCAACGGCACAAAGACGAGCTCATCGAAGCTCTACCGGAAGTTGATCTCTTTCTCGGATCATCCGAGGTCGATCGACTCATTCCTGAGCTGCACGAGCGTGGTCTGATCGACGACGTACCTGCGGTACATCCGGGCGTCCGCATCTACACCGGCGACCTCGCGCACGTTCGTTATCTCAAGGTCAGCGAAGGCTGCGATCATGGATGCGCGTTCTGCGCGATTCCGCTGATGCGTGGTCGCCATCGTTCCTTTGAGTTGTCCGAGCTGGTGCGAGAGGCGCAACTGCTCGAGGCGCAGGGCGCAGTGGAGCTGAATCTGGTCGCGCAGGACTTGGCTCACTACGGCCGAGATGTACGCGATGGAAATGGCCTTCCGGAGCTTCTCGCCGCGCTCGTGGCCGAGACGTCGGTGCCGTGGTTGCGTCTCCTCTACGTCTATTCCGCCGGACTCACGCCGAAGCTGCTGGAGCTGATGGCGCGCGAGGCGCGTGTGCTGCCCTATCTCGACATGCCGATTCAGCATGGCTCCGACGAGGTGCTGAAGCGAATGCGGCGGCCCGAACGCCAGGCTACCGTCCGCGAGCGCGTCGCGCGAATTCGCGAGATCGTGCCGGACGTCGCCATCCGGACCACCTGCATCGTGGGCTTTCCGGGCGAGACCGACGACGACTTTGAGCGTTTGCTCAATTTCCTCGAGGAGATGCAATTCGAGCGCGTCGGGGCGTTCACGTATTCCCCTCAGGAAGGCACACATGCAGCGACGCTTCCAGACGACGTGCCCGAGGGGACCAAGCGCGAGCGGTTGGAACGCCTTGTCGAGCTCCAGCGCCTGATCACGGGGGATCGCTACGAGCGACGCGTGGGGCGCATTGCGCGCGCGATCATCGATCGCGTGCATGACGGTGGTGACGCCGAAGCACGCACTGTCTGGCAGGCAGACGATATCGACGGCATCACGCGCGTGTCCCTCGCTGGCACAGCGGTCGTTCCCGGGAATCTCGTGGAGGTCGCGGTCGAGCGGGTGGTCGACGACTACGACGTCCAGGCCTCGCTCGTACGCGTGACGACGGACCGACAAGCACCGAGGCGCGTCCGCGCGCTCCCGGTCATTCCCAGCTCGATTGGAAGCTACGGTAAATGACTGGCACCACCGATACTGCTTCTCGGCAATTGATGGCTCGTGCGCGCGAGCTGTTCCCCGGCGGTGTGAGCTCTCCGGTGCGTGCATTCGGCGGCGTGGGAGGCGAGCCCTTCGTGGTCGAACGCGGCGAAGGTTCACGAATCTGGGACGTCGACGGAAACGAATACATCGATTTCGTGTTGTCGTGGGGGCCGCTGATTCTAGGGCACGCGGCTCCGGTCGTGCTCGCAGCGCTCGAGGAGACGATGCGACGCGGCACGAGCTTCGGCATCCCCACTGAGCTCGAGGTGCGACTCGCGGAGTTGATCGTCGAGCGCATGCCGCACATCGAGATGCTGCGCTTCGTTTCCAGCGGAACCGAAGCGACGATGAGCGCCATTCGTGTCGCGCGCGCCATCACCAAGCGAGACGTGATCCTGAAGTTCGACGGCTGCTATCACGGACATGGTGACTCGTTTCTCGTCAGGGCCGGTTCCGGCGTCGCCACGCTCGGTCTCCCGAACTCGCCCGGCGTGCCGGAAGCGCTCGCCGAACTGACGATCACTGCGCCATTCAACGATCTGGCGGAGCTCGAGCGCGCGCTGTCGCAGCAAAACGTGGCGGCGGTCATTGTCGAACCGATTGTCGGTAACGCCGGCTTTATCGCGCCCGATGCGGCGTTTTTGCAGGGACTGCGCACATTGACACAACGCGCCGGCGCTTTGCTCGTGTTCGACGAGGTCATGACGGGCTTTCGCATCGCGTACGGAGGTGCACGCGAGCGCTTCGGTGTCGTACCCGACCTCACGACGTTAGGCAAGGTCATTGGCGGGGGGCTCCCCGTTGCCGCGTACGGCGGACGACGCGCGCTCATGGAATGCGTCGCACCGAGCGGACCGGTCTATCAAGCCGGGACGCTTTCCGGTAATCCGCTGGCCATGGCTGCGGGTATTGCGACGCTCGAGGCGTTGACGCCTGCGCTTCACGATCAGATTACAGCGCGCACGACAGCGCTCGTGCACGGACTCGTCGCGGCTGCGGCACGGTATGGCGTGCCATTCACGGCTTCGTCCGCGGGAAGCATGTGGGGGTTCTTCTTTCGCGACGAGCCGGTGCGGAACTTCGCCGACGCGAGGGCCTCGGATGCAGAGCGATTTCGGAAATTCTTTCATGCGGCGCTCGAGCGGGGAGTATACCTCGCGCCATCGCCCTACGAGGCCGCGTTCATGTCGGCGGCACATTCCGCGGATGATGTTGCGCTCGCGCTCGAGCGACTCGACGAGGCAATGCGTCGCGCCGCCTCGTGAGGCGTCGAACCGTTAGGTATCGACTCGTTTTCACCGGCACTCTGGTGACGATGGTCGTCGGCGCCTGCGCACGGCGCATGGTGACCGCCAGCGGTGGCAGTATCGAGCGGCCGGCGCCGCGGACCTCGCGAAGCGCCAGCGATGCGACCCTTCGCGTCGCTCTCGCGACCTCGACCACCGCGTCGCTGTCTTCGAGCGGAGATTTCCAACTCTACGCCACCGATGGTGAGCGCCTCATCGCGCGCGTCCCGAACGGCGAGACCTGGCACGTCGAGCGCGCCGGCTCGCGAATGCGCGGTGTCGGGCCCGACGGCATCGCGAGCGTCTGGCAATCGGGTGGACTCGTCGCACGCTCGAGCAACGCACTCATTGCCGTCAATGGAAAGCGGTATCGCGGCGAACTGGTGCTTCTGCAGAGCGACGCAGGGATTACGATCGTGAACCGCGTGCGCATGGACGATTATCTCCGCGGGGTCGTCCCTCTGGAGATCGGGACGCGAGATGCCCGTGATTCCGCCGCGGTTCAATCACAAGCCGTCACGGCGCGGAGCTACGCCTACGTTCATCTCGGCGGCGCATCGCCATCAAAGCCTTACGACGTCACGGCGGGCGTGAGCGATCAACTCTACGGTGGCGCCGACGCCGAAACCGCGGTCTCGAATGCAGCGGTAAGCTCGACGCGGGGACTCGTGTTGCAGTACGACGGACGCGTCGTCAACGCACCGTACCACTCGACGTGCGGTGGCTCGACCGCTGCCGCCGATGAGATCTGGCGCACGTCGAGCGAACCATACCTGCAAAGCGTAAGCGATCAGATCCCGGGCACGGACCGATTCTACTGCGATATCGCGCCGCGCTTTCGCTGGACGCGCACGCTCGACGGCCCAACACTGCGCGAGGCGCTCGTTCGGTACCTCGGCAACTATACGGCAACGCCCGGGGGATATCCCGGTACACCGCGTGACGTGGAGATCGACACGCGCACTAAGTCGGGCCGCGTCGGCACGCTCAAGATCGCAACGGACCGGGGCAACTACGTCCTTCGCGGGAACGACATCAGATATGTCCTCCGTGCACCCGGCGGAGACATTCTGAATAGCACCGCGTTCACGGCGCAGGTCACGACCGGGCGAGATGGTGCCATCACCCAGCTCGTACTTCGAGGCACCGGCTACGGTCACGGCGTGGGCATGTGTCAGTGGGGCGCGATTGGACGTGCTCGCGCCGGCCAGGACTTCCGCACGATTCTCCGCGCCTACTATCCCGGAACCAGCGTTGGCGCGATTGACTGAGCGCGCCGACGTGTTGAGTGGATTCAGATCACTGCAGCTTCGTGCGGCCGTCGTGTACCTTTTCGGCCCGTCTCGACGTGAGGAGCATTGACGCGATGAAGGAACGGGTTCGAATCGGGGTGATCGGAGCCGGCGCAATCGCACAGCTCGCGCATTTGCCCGTTCTCTCGAAGATGCGTGGCGCGGAGCTCGCCGCTATCTGTGACAACGATCGTGCGAAGGCACGAGCGCTCGCGGATCGATTTGGCATCCGTGACACGCTCAATGACATCGAGGATCTGCTCGAGTTGCCGGATCTCGACGCCGTGGTCGTCGCGACGCCGAACCATCTGCATGAGCCGCACGTGCTCAGTGCACTCGCTGCGAAAGTCAATGTGCTCTGTGAGCGGCCGCTGGCGCTCAACGCGCGCGGCGTCGAGCGCATCCTCGCCGCGGCGCAACGAGCCGGGAAGATGGTGCTCGTCGCAAACAATCACC
>DATEGN010000190.1:0-4179 GCA_035280125.1 Gemmatimonadaceae bacterium
GTGCTTTTTCAGTAGCGGGTACGGGCGCGGCTTCTTGCGACGGCGGCGGCTGCGCCGGCGGCTCGTTTGTCATCCCCTCGAGAAACGAAGGGTGAAAGCCCGAAGGCGCGACGTCTTCCGCGCCACCTGGGAACGGCGAGAAGCCCGATGAAGATCCCTGCGAGCGAATCGGTTGAGCCTCTTCGCTCGTGTGCTCGTCCGGATGCCCCAAGAGGTCTTCGCCTTCGTGAATGAGCTGGAGGGGTCCGCTCGCCAGCCCCGATGGCGCGGTGGTCGTGAAGAGCTTGGCGACGTCGTCGAAGGTGCTTTCGGGGATGGCCGGCTCGCCGGCGTCCGGCGACTCAGCAGCCGGCGCGGATTCTGTACCGGGCGCGGCCGAACCGATGGCCGACTCCAGTGTGATCTGCGTGACGGGCTCGGTCGCCGCGCCAGATGCGTGTGAAGCTGCCTGCTCCGGTGCTGGAGCGGCAGGCGGCTCGTTGTCGAGCGCGGTGAGGATTCCCGCGATCTCTTCGTTCCTTGGATCAGATTCGAGGACGCGGCGGTACCAGTCACGAGCGGTCTCAGTGTCCCCGCGCGCCCGTGCGATATCGCCCAGGTGCCGAAGGGCGATGAGGTTTTCGGGGTCGAGCGCGAGCGCGGTCTCGAAAACGCTACGAGCTTCATCGTGCCGGCCAGTTTCGAACAGAGCCTGACCGTACACGATGTGTCCACTCATGTGGCCAGGCTGCTGCGGCAGAAACTCCTGACAGATGAAAATGGCCTGCTCGAAATCGCCGATTTTCCGGTATTCGTTCGCGAGTGGCGCGAAATACCGGCGAGGATTCTCGTCGAATTTTTTGCGGAGCTCGTCGATGCGCGAAGGACCGGCCATTTAGCGTGAGCCAGATTTTGTCAGGGAGGGCTGGCGGGATGGTGAAAATACATTCCGCCGAGTGAACAAGTCAATCAGGAAGTGCCACGCTCACTTGATTTTACCTCATCGCCGCTCGTACTTTTCACAGCTTCCACCAGCCTTTTTTTTCTGCCTCTTAGGAGTATCCGCCCGTGTTGCACAAAATGCGGAGCGCGAAGTTCGTCATCGTCGTGTGGGGCTTCATCGCCTTCGCGTTCGTGGCCACCTTCCTGTTCGCTCAGACGTCCGGACTGCTCGGCCGTCAGCCCGTGAACTCACAGACCGCCGTGGCGGTCGTGAACCATCACGACATCCTGTACAGCGACTACGTCAAGGCGTACCAGGACGAGGTCCAGCAAGAACAGCAGCGCTCCGGGCGCACGCTGAGCGAAGACGAGATTCGGCGCGTTCAGAACGCGACGTTCGACCGCATGGTGATGGACGTGCTCCTTCAACAGGAGTACGAGCGCCGCGGCATCGTCGTCACGGACGATGAGATACGAGAGTACGCCAAGTTCGCTCCGCCACCCTGGGTGATGTCGGCGCCTGAGCTCCAGACCGACGGGCAGTTCGATATGCAGAAGTACCAGCGTTTGCTTGCGAGCTCATACGCGAAGCAGACCGGTCTCCTCGCTGGCCTCGAGCAGTATTACCGCACGGAAGTTCCCCGTCGCAAACTGCTCGATCAGATCTCGAGCGGGATTTTCGTGACTGACGCCGAGCTATGGCGCGTCTGGCGAGATCAGCACGACAGCGCCGACGTGAGCTTCGTCGCGTTCCATCCCGAGCTGGACACGGCGCTCGCGAAGAGCATTTCGGAGAACGACTTGAAGGCGTACTTCGACAAGCATAAGGAGCAGTTCCGTCGTCCCGGCCGCGCTGTGCTCTCGGTCGTCGAGATTCCGCGCGTTGTTTCGCCCGCGGATAGCGCGGCGGTGCGGAATCACGCGATCGCGCTCCGCAATGAGATCCTCGGTGGGGCGAAGTTCGAGGATGTTGCCAAACGAGAGTCCGCCGATTCAGCGTCGGGCGTGAACGGGGGCGATCTCGGCAAGGGCGGCAAGGGACGTTTCGTCGCGTCGTTCGAGCAGGCGGCGTACGCGCTCAAGGTCGGCGAGATCTCGCAGCCGGTACTGACGCAGTTTGGCTATCATCTGATCCGAGTCGACGATCGAAAGGGTGATACGCTTTCGCTTCGGCACATTCTGCTTCGTATTCAGCCGAGCGATTCGAACGAAGCGATCATCGATCGTAAGGCAGATGAGTTGACGAAGACCGCCGCGGCCAGCGAGCAAGGTGCGAAGCTGGACTCGGCAGCAAAGAAGCTCGGCCTGCCGATATTGAAGGTCGTCGTGACGGAAGACGAGCCGGCCGCATATCAGGGACGTCCGATACCGAGCGTGAGCGCGTGGGCATTCGGCGGCGTGCGGCCTGGCAACACCAGCGAGTTGTTCGACGACGAGACTGGCTATTATCTCGCTCGGCTCGACTCGATCACGGAAGGCGGCGATCCGAAGTTCGAGAACGTGAAACCGCTGGTTAGGCAGGAAGTCGCTCGCGAACGCGCGCTCGACAAATTGATGCCGCCGGCGCAGAAGCTGGCGGACGCCGCGGCGACGCAAGGTCTCGAAGCCGCTGCCGCCGCGCAGAAGCTCCAGGTGCAGCAGTCACCGATGTTCACGCGGGGCACCTTCGTGCCCGGCATCGGCCAGTTCAACGAGGCGATCGGCACCGCCTTTGGCTTGCCGGTTCAAGCCGTCAGTGCGCCCGTGAGAACTTCGGACGGAGTGTTCGTGCTACGCGTCGACAAGCGCGTGCAAGCGGACAGCGCCGCGTGGGTGAAGCAGATCGCGCAACAACGCCAAACGCGGCTGCAGCAGCTCCAGCAGCAGCGCGTGCAGATGTTCTTGCAAGACGTGCGAACGGCGGCCAAGGTGGATGACCACCGCAAGCAAATCCTCGCGTCGATGCAGAGAGGAGAGAGCTAAGCGGAGCTTAGCTCTCTCCTCTCTGCATGGACCACGTGCTCGCTGGCGCTCGCACAAGCTTATTTGGAGTCGCTCGCGCGTTGCGCTCGCTCCTGTTCCTGTCGCCTGACACGCTCGACTAGGTAATCGCCGTAAAAAGAAGGTCCGGCCGCCCTAGCGGGATCTATCCGTTTAAGGAAAACGGGCGCGCCGAGGGCGCGCCCGATTCGTTATTCGTCCGCTGTTTTTAGAGCCGTTTTCTTAGAGCCGCTCTCTTAGATCCGGTACTTAATCAGTCCGCTCTCAACTCAGGAGCCTTTTTGGCTCTGGGCGGGCTTCCTCATCGCGGCGCACGGTTGGCTCGGCGGCGTTGAGGCGTTCGTTGCGGACCTCGGGCTCCGGCTCGCGGATCTGGCGATCCACGTCGCTGATGTTGCGCTTGAACTCGCGAATGCCCTTTCCGATCGATGCGCCGATCTCCGGTACGCGCCGCGCTCCAAAGAGCACGAGCACGATGACCAGAAGCATCAGCATCTCGGTGAACCCAAAGTTTCCGAAATTCATAACCAATCTCCTAGAAGAGCGATCGCGCGATCAAGTAGGCGATCAAAACGCCGGCTAAACTCAGCAGTGAAACATCGAGGGCCACCGGCCCTATGGCGAACTTGAGGATCACGAGGTCGATATGCAATGGCCCCAGTTCTGGGGTCACGCCAGTGGTCAGGAACTCCTTTACCGGGCCCGCAGGCAAGAAACGCCGCGCCACCTGTGTGAAAGTACCACCGACAACGAATCCAATGCAGAGTACCAGGGCATGAAACCCCGGACGATGCTTCGAGGATCCACGAGGAGGACCAATCATTAGGACCGCCGATCCATGACATAAGAGATGGCGTCCGTCAGCGATGACCGGACTGAAGTATCAGGAAGCGGAGCCAGCGACTCCTCGGCCTCCCGCGCGAACCGTTCACCACACTGGTGAGCGCGTTCGATACCGCCGGCATCGGCGACAATTGCTACGACGTCACTGATCAATTGATCGTCAGGCTCTTCGGTTGCGAACAGCTCCTCGACACGCGTCCGACCTGCTCCAACCAACTGCGGCAGAGCCAGGATCAACGGCAGCGTAACCTTGTGCTCCCGAAGATCGAGTCCCGAGGGCTTGCCGGTGACCGTGGAATCGGAGGTGTAGTCGAGAATATCGTCGGCGATCTGAAAGGCCATTCCCAGCAGCTCGCCGTAGCGCGCCAGTGCTGAACGATAACGAGGCGCGCCGCACAGCGCGCCCGTTTCACACGCCGAGGAAATCAACACTGC
>DATEGN010000191.1:0-18695 GCA_035280125.1 Gemmatimonadaceae bacterium
TCACGGCCGGATCGTCGCGAAAACGCGCCGCGACGGCGACCTGCGTCGTCTGCACCGCGGGCGGCATTCGCAATCCCAGCGGCGCCGATTCCCTCGCGCGTTCGGCGTTGAGCTTGTCGAGCGCCAACTGCGCGCCGCGGAAGTAAGCGACGCTCGTACGTGTCGCTGCCACGCCAATGAACACGGTATCGGTGCCAGCCTTTGCGCTGGAACCGAAACGAGAGCACGATGTGCTTCCGGCGCCGATAGCAGCCGCAATCGCAATCGCGGCGACGAGTTGGCCGACGGTCATGGCCCATTCAGGACGGGCAAGCTGACCGAGAGGCAACGTGGGTCGTGGATCGTGGATCGTGGGTCGTGGATCGTGGATCGTGGGTCGTGGATCGTCGGTCGTGGATCGTGGATCGTGTAAAACGCTTTGCACTCGACCCCTCCACTCTCTACGCATTACCACGATCCACGATCCACGATCCGCGATCCACGATCCCCTACGGCGTCACCTTCGTCGTCATACCCATATTCGCGGCCGTAAAGGCCCATTCGTCCGCAAGCTCGGCGATCCGCTTGTCCGTCGGCCGATAGCCGTGCGACCCCTCCGTCTCGACTCGAATCAGCACCGGCTTCGCGCATGCCTGAGCCGCCTGCATCGCCGCCGCAAACTTGAATGAATGGCTCGGCACCACGCGATCATCATGATCGGCCGTTGTCACGAGCGTCGCGGGATAACAGGTGCCCGGCTTTACGTTATGCACGGGCGAATAGGTGACTAAATACTGAAACTGCGTCGAATCGTCGGCCGAACCATACTCGGTCGCCCACGCGCCGCCGCCCGTGAACTTGTGGTAACGCAGCATGTCCATCACACCGACGGCCGGTAGCGCCACGGCGAACAACTCCGGCCGCTGCTCCTCGACGGCGCCGACGAGCAGTCCGCCATTGGATGCGCCCATGATGCCGAGCTTCGCCGGTGAGGAATACCCCTCCTTGACGAGATACTCGGCGGCGGCGATGAAATCATCGAAGACATTCTGCTTTCGCTCGAACATTCCCGCCTTGTGCCACGCCTCGCCGTATTCGCTACCACCGCGCATACTCGCCGTAGCCCAGATGCCACCCTGCTCGAGCCACGCGAGAACGTCCGGCCGGAAGCCCGGCGTCGTCGCGATGTCGAACCCGCCATATCCATACAGCATCGCTGGATTGTTGCCGTCGAGCGATAGGCCTCTCTTCATTGTGATGAAAACCGGCACGCGCGTACCGTCTTTGGATGTCGCGAAGACAGCTCGCGTCTCGTACTGGCTGGCGTCGAAGGCGATCTTCGGTGCCTCGAAGGGCGTGCTCTTCTTCGTTGCCGGGTCGTAGCGGAAGACGGTCGACGGATAGAGCGGCGAGGTAAAGCCGTAGAAGATTTCCGGCGTATCCTCGCGAGTTGAGAGGCCTTGTAACGAACCAATTCCAGGAAGCGGAAGATCGCCGGTCGGTTTGCCATCGAGGTCGTACAGCCGAATGTTCGACTTCACGTCCTCGAGGTAATTGACGGCGATACCGCCTTTGTACATCGCAATCTGATCGATCGCGTTCATCTGCTCGGGAACCACCGTGCGCCACGACTCCGGCGAGGCGATGTCGAATGCGACGACCTTACCGCGCTCCGCGTCGCGGTCAGTCTGCATGTAGATGGTCGAGCCCATGTTCCCGATGGGCGAGTATTGCGCGTCGCCCTTATCGAACAACGGGCGAATGGGCGCGTCGATCTTCGGCTGCTTCGGATCGCCCAGATCGGCGATGTACAGCCGCGTCTGCGGCTCAGTGCCGCGATTCACAAATACGAACAGGTACCGGCCGTCCTCGCTCACACCGCCGCCGACGAACCAGTCGGGATGGTCTGGCCGCTCATAGATCAGTACGTCCTGTGACTGTGACGTGCCGATGCGATGGTAGTAGACCTTTTCGTCGTGAATCGCGTTCTGCAGCTGCTTCGCTGCTTCTGGCTGCGGGAAGCGCGAGTAGTAGAAACCTTTGCCGTCCTTCGTCCAGCTCATGCCGCCGCCCTTGAGCCAGCGCACCGTATCCGCGAGCTCTTTTCCCGAGTCCATCTCCCGTACGAGCAGCGTTCGCCAATCGGCGCCGCCCTCGGAGATGCCGTACGCCAGATACTTTCCCTCAGGCGATGGAGAAAAACCAGCCAATGCGATCGATCCATCTGGTGAAAGCGTGTTCGGATCGATGACGAGCTTCGCCGCTGCACCTAACGAGGTGCGGCTGTAGAACACACTCTGCCGCTGTAATCCCGTGTTGCGCGCGTAGTAGAGGCGGCCGCCAACGCGAAACGGCAGCGAGACTTTCGGATAGTTCCACAGCTCGGTGATTCGATTCTTGAAATGGGCGCGCATGCCGAGCTGGGAGAAGTACTGCTCGGTCACCGTGTTCTCTCGCTTCACCCAATCGGCGACATCCGTCGTGTTGAGATCTTCCATCCAGCGATATGGATCGGCGACCTTGGTTCCGAAGAAGTCGGTGACCGTATCGACCTTCTTTGTCTCTGGATATGCGAGACGCTGGCTCTGTTGTAACTGAGCGCCTGCGCCCGACGCCAGCAGGGCAACCGCGACAACAGCGACACTCCGCGCTCGATGCGATTGCGGCATTGGTCCTCCCCTTGGTTCCTGCTCCGAGTTTACGCGATTGCACGCCGGGCATCCAGCGCGCAGTGACCAACTGGCTGTCATCGCCACGTAAGCATTTCGTCGGCTCGCGTGGCGCGCGTCTCGGCGATAACATCCCCGCGCCACTCCTCACGAGACTGACATGCTCAGCGGTCATTTGGTTCGAATTGGAGTTTTGCTTGCAGTGCCCTGTACCGCCGTCGCGCAGACGAGACCGGCGCCCGATCCCCTCCGCGATCTCGATTCCTATACCGCGAAGGCCGTCGCCGACTGGAAGGTGCCGGGACTCGCGATCGCCGTTGTGAAAGATGGCCGCATCGTTTTCGCCAAGGGCTACGGGGTGCGAGAGATCGGAAAGCCTGCCCCTGTCGATACGCAGACGCTTTTTGCGATCGGGTCGACGACGAAGGCGATGACGTCCGCCTCGATCGGGATGCTGGTCGACGAAGGGAAACTCAAATGGGACGACAAGGTCACGAAGATCCTACATGGATTTGAGCTCGCCGATGCCTATGTGACACGCGAGCTCACTATTCGCGACTTGCTCACGCATCGCGCCGGCCTTCCAAACGCCGATGTGCTCTGGTATCGCGCTGACAACTCCCCGGAAGAGGTCATTCGTCGCGTACGATTCGCAGAGCCGGCGTATTCGTTTCGCTCGAGCTTCATCTATCAGAACATCATGTACGCCGTCGCTGGGCAAGTGGTCGCCATCGAGAGTGGGCTCCCTTGGGAGCGGTTCGTACGCACCAGAATCTTCACCCCTCTCGGCATGCCTAACGCGGTGCCGCTCGGCGATTCGCTGCGCGGCCGAAGCAACGTGGCCTCTCCACATTATCGCCTTGATGACAGCACGCGCGTCGTGAGCAACGCGAGCGTGGACGCCGTGGCGTCAGCGGGCGCAGTGTGGGCGAGCGTCGCGGATATGGCGCGATGGATGCTTTTCGTCCTCGACAGCGGCCGCGTCAATGGAAAGCGCCTCCTCAAGCCTGACACGTATGCCGAGTGGCTCAAGCCTGAGACGATGGTGACGCCGGATGAGTTCTATCCGACCGCACGCCTAACGAAACCGCACTGGACCACCTACGCGTTCGGCTGGTTTCAGGAGGACTACTCCGGCAAAATGGTCGACTTCCACACCGGCAGCATCGACGGTATGGTCGCGATCATTGGCTTGATCCCCGACGAACGACTCGGCGTGTATGTGCTTGCGAATCTCGACCACGCCGAAGTGCGGCACGCGCTCATGTACCGGGTGTTCGACGCATACCTGGGCAATCCACCTCGGGATTGGAGCACCGATCTGCTCAAGCTCTACGACGGCATGCGCGTCGCGGCCGACTCGGCGCGCCGCCGTGCGGAAGCACGGCGCATTCCGAACACACATCCCGCGCTGTCGCTCGATCAATACGCGGGCACGTACTCGGATTCGCTCGTTGGCGAGATCACCGTGTCGTTCGAGAATGGCAAGCTCCGGCTGCGTTCAAGCTCGACGCATGCCGGAACGCTCGAACACTGGGAATACGACACCTTCCGCGTACGATGGGATAACGTTTGGGAAGGATCGCAGTTCGCGACGTTCACGATCGGCCGCGATGGACTCCCGAGCCGCCTCGATTTCGACGGCGCGGTCCTTCGTCGCGTCGAGCACCAGCACTCGAGCGCCCAGCGCTGACAAATAATCCTCTGGCGGCGTGTTTGTCCGCGCTGCCGAGTGAATGCGGGTCAACTCGTCCGCTGTCGCCTAACGTAACAGCCGACGACACACGTTTGTCTGTGCGACTTCGGAGGAGTCGATCGTCACACTGCGGGAGGCAAATGCGATGACGCATCCACTGCAGACCACGATCGATTTTCAAGCGTCGGAGCCATTTCGATTCGAGTGCGCGAGCTGCGGCACGCTGCACGATGGCATTCCGAGCTTTGGTTGGGATTTCCCTGCGCAATACCTCGCCGTCCCCGACCGAGAGCGCGGTCAACGCGTCGTGCTCTCCGATGACGCGTGCGTAATCGACAAGGACTGGTTCTTCATTCGTGGCTGCCTGGAGATTCCAGTGCACGGGTACGTCGAGCCGCTGAACTACGGAGTCTGGCTCTCACTGAGCCGCGATAGCTTCGCGCGCTACTCGGCGAGCTTCGATGACATGAATCGCCGTAGCGGCACTCGATACTTTGGCTGGCTCTGTACGGCAATTCCCGGTTATCCCGATACACAGTTGCTAAAGACTGTCGTGCATGTTCGCCCCTGGCCAACGCGTCCTTTCGTGCAGCTCGAGCCAACGGATCATCCACTCGCGCTCGAGCAACGCAACGGCGTGAATCCGTGGCGTGTGCAGCAGATCGTCGAGCGGATCACGCACCCGCGTCACTGCTGAGGGCCGGCTCCGCACTCCAGCCAGCGTGCCGTTCGGACCGCCACGCTCGTCTAGGGTGTGGCTATGAGTCCTGACGCGAGTCCCACCTCGGGCAACAAGCCCTTGCAGTTCGATGTCGCCGAGTCCAGTACGGCTTCGCGCGCGCAGCACTCCGGCATGGCCGCCGCGACGTGCAAGGCCTGCTCGCGCCCCATCGCCAGCACCTACTTCCAGGTCAACAGCGCGATCATTTGCGAACCGTGTCGCGCCTCACTCGATAGGCCAAGGGGAACTCGATTCACGCGCGGTCTGCACGCGACGGGACTCGGATTGCTCGCGGCAATCGCCGGTTCGCTGCTCTACTTCGCGGTCGCGGCACTCACCGGCCGCGAGTTCGCTTTGGTCGCACTCGCGGTTGGTTTCATGGTTGGAAAGGCGGTGAGAAAGGGCTCGCGCGGCCGCGGGGGATGGGCATATCAGTCGCTGGCTGTCGGGCTGACGTACCTCGCGATCGTCTCGAGCTACGTCCCGCTGATTGCGAAGGAATTTCAGAAGAATGCACAGCCGACAGCGCCAATTCGTTCACGACCGAGCATACCAACGATCGACACTATTACCATCTCGGCTCGAGAACCAAACGCTGGACGTACGCTCGATTCGAGCGCTGTAGCGAGAGCGGATAGTGGATTCGCCGTGATCCAGGCCGGCTCGCCCGCGAGCACATCACACGCCGCGCCGAAGCATCTCGGTGCAGGCACCATGTTGTTAGGCGCCGGCTCTCTCGTGTTGCTTGCCGCGGCCATACCGATCTTTGCTGGCCTCTCCAATACCATCGGCCTGCTCTTCATCGGCATTGCCGTCTGCGTGGCGTGGTGGCTCAACCGCCGCGTGGCACTCGACGTGGCGGGACCATACCGAGTAACGGGCGGCGCTCAGGGCGATCGCGCCGTTGCCTGAACCGCATTTTCATCACAGCCGTGCCGATTTGCGGGCCGAGGGGTATTATCTGATCGCGTCTGAGCGCTTAACCCTCCCTGCCGTACTCTCTTGCCGATCTAAGCCGTACGCCGCATCGGACGTGGAGTGAACCTGATGCCGATTTCCGAGCTCATCGACCGACTGTTCGTCCCGCTCGCTATCGCGACCGTTCTGATCCTTGGCACGTCCGCGTATCTCGTCAGGCGGTCCGTAAAGATTGACGCCTGGCCCATCCGCACGGACGACGACATTCGCGGTCAGGCGGCCGCGCGCGCGGCGCTCGCCGAGGCTCGTCGAATCCTGGGTCGCGCTGCATGGCGTGCGCTCCTTCTCGTGTCGCTGCTCTTCGCGGGCGTCGCGCTGCTCAACGACCTCGCGGCGATGCGATAAGTGATTGATTGGATTCGTTGGTGTTGATCGTTGGTAGTTAGTCGTGGCTGATGGCCGGCGAGCAAAGCTCGCCGGCTTTTGTTCTTCAACAACGATCAACCACGAACAACCAACCACCCGCGCATGGGCTGTTTCTTGCCACACGTGTTTCTAAAAAAGCGGCGGAGCCTAGCGATGAAGTGGACACCTGGTGGAGAAAGCTCGAACATTGAAGATCGACGCGGCCAAGGAGGAGGATTCATTCCGGGTGGCCGTGCGGGAATGGGAATCGGCGGCGCCGTCTTGCTGTTGGTGCTCAGCTTGATCTTCGGTCGCGATTTTGTGACCAGCGGCACAACGGCCGACAGCACCGTCGCCCCCGCTGCATCGAATGGCGAAGTCGCGAGCACGCCGGCCGAGGACCGGCTTGTCCAGTTCGTGTCCTTTGTGCTCGACGATGTTCAGAACACGTGGCGCGCAATCCTGGGTGACCGGCATGTCCCATATCAGGATGCAAAGCTCGTCCTTTTTCGCGACGTCACACAGTCTGGCTGTGGAATGGCGCAGTCAACGATGGGCCCGTTTTACTGCCCGCTCGATCAGAAGGTGTATATCGACCTTGGATTCTACGACGAGTTGCAACGCCGGTTTGGTGCTCCGGGCGACTTCGCGGAGGCGTACGTACTGGCTCACGAGCTCGGACACCACGTTCAGCATTTGCTGGGCATCGATGAACAAGCTCGGCGTCTTCAGCGAGAGAACCCGGGCATGGCAAACTCGATTTCCGTGCGGCTCGAGCTACAGGCCGATTGCTTCGCGGGTATCTGGGGACACAGCACCGAGCAGCGGCGCCTGCTTCAGCAGGGCGACATCGAGGAAGGACTGAATGCCGCTGCCGCCGTCGGCGATGATCGAATTCAGCGAGCAACGACAGGCCGCGTCAACGCGGAGACGTTCACTCACGGTTCGGCAGCGCAACGCACCGCGTGGTTCAAGCGCGGCCTCACGACTGGCCAGATCGAAGCGTGCGATACCTTTGGCGATCGGGGGCCGTAGCCCGAGGGGTATCTGCTGGGTGATAGGTGCTAGGTGCTAACAAGACGGCGGAGCTCCTACCACCTAACACCTATCACCGGGACCTTGAAGGGACGCCCGCCGCGAACGATACTGGTTCTTCAATCGTTCGATCTGGAGACCGCATGGGCGCTCGCTGCGCCATCGGATGCGCGGCCGCCGCGATCATCACCGCTCTGCCTGCGACCGCGCGAACTCAAGGGACGAGGCTTCGTGGCCTCGTCTTCGACAGCGTGGCCGCTCTTCCACTCAAGGGCGCGCACGTGGAGCTCGTCAATGTCGACGATCGTTCACGCGTCCTGTTCAGTGCGACATCGGACTCGTTAGGTAACTTCGTTCTCGACAGGATCGCGCACGGCCGATACATCGCCGGCTTCTTTCACCCCGTGCTCGATTCGCTCGGGCTCGCACTCACGCAACGCGTCCTGACCATCGTGGCTGACGGAGAGGTCCACTTCGATCTCGCCGTGCCATCGCCGGAGCGGCTCGAAGGCGCGCTGTGTGGTCCGGGCGAGGACAAGAACACGAACGGCGCCGTCATTGGATACGTGTTGAACTCGCACTCGCTCGCGGCGGCCGAGAGCACAACCGTCATCGCGGAATGGGCGGAGCTCATCCTTCAGAAGAGCGGCGTGGGCCACGAAGTGTTTTCGCGGCGGGCGAGGACTGACGGCAACGGTTGGTTTGTTGTGTGTGGTGTGCCAACGGCATCATCCGTTGTCGTGCGTGCGGTCAGCGGCTCCGACACGAGCGGCGCGATCGAGATGGATGTTCCAAAGTCACGAATCGTGCGTCGCAATCTGTATATCGATCACCTTCCGTCGCGCGATAGCACCGGACCGTTGGCGCGGGACTCCGCTGCCGTCGTCATTCAGAACCGGCACACAGCGGGTCTCAGCGGATGGGTACGAACCGAGGACGGCGTGCCGATTTCCGGCGCTCGGGTCAAGCTCTACGGCAGCGACACCGTTGCCATCACCGATAAAGAGGGCGCCTTTCAGCTCGCGGGAGTCCCCGGTGGTACGCAAACACTCAACACGCGAGCAATCGGCTTCGTACCAGACGACCGCCCAGTGGACCTCACCGACCGGCATGTCCCGGTCGTCGTCGGTCTGCTCACGATTCGTCGCTTCCTGGACACTGTCCATGTGCGGGCCGCGAAGCCAACGATGGCGTCCGCCGTCGGCTTCGACGATCGAAAACGTGTCGGTGCCGGACAGTTTTTCACGGCGAGCGACATCGAGCGATTCCACCCGCACGAGCTCACGGACGTCCTGCGCCACGTGCCCGGCATCAGCGTCTCGACAGACAATCAGCATCACGTGAGCATCCGGATGCGAGGCGATGCGGAGAGCTGTACGCCCGTGGTTTTCCTCGACGGCAAGCAATTGGTCAACTGGGAGCTGAGTGACGTCAATGGGCTCGTTGATCCGGAGACCGTCGCCGCAATGGAGGTCTATACTCCCGCCATGACTCCGCCCGAATTCCGCACGCAACACGGCTGCGGTACGATCCTGTTGTGGACACGCGCGCCGCGCTAACGACGCGTTCTGACATTGCCTGAGCGGTTCGACGTCGTTTAGCCGTGAAGGGTCGTAGAATCCGTTCTCGCCCTGGCTCGGCTCCAGAACAAGTACGCCGGTATCCCGGCGAGCAAGATCAATACGCCGATCCCGGCCGAGCGAGGATTCTGCACAATCGTGTTGACCGACAGCGCCCAAAACGCGGCCACGAAGACGATCGTCGTCCAGGGATGGCCCGGCATACGGAACCCGCCGTCGCCACGTGGCTCGCGCCGCCGGAATACCAGCAGCGTCGCTCCGGTGAGGCCGAAGAACACCGCGTCCAGCGCGACGACATAATTGAGAATTTGCTCGTATTTGCCAGACACTGCGATCACGGAGGCCCACACACCTTGCACGGCGATTGCGACCACCGGCGCGCGTGAGCGTTCGCTCACGTATGCTACCTGCTTGAAGAACACGCCATCGCGCGCCATCGCGAAGTAGACCCGCGGCGCGGTCAACATCCCCTGGCTGAGGAAGCCAACGGTGGATACCGCGATGCCGGCGGCGATGAGCCGCGCGCCAGCGGACCCCAACACGCGACGCATCACCTCCGACGCCGGCGTCGTCGTCGCTGCCAGACCATCCGCGCCCAGAACGTGGAGGCACACAACGTTCACGGCGACGTATAGTACCACGACGCCGAGCACACCGATCAGCAGTGCGCGCGGGAGATCGCGGCGCGGCTGGCGCATCTCGCCGCTCACGAACGAGGCGGTCTGCCATCCACCGTACGCAAACAAAACCGGAACCATTGCCGCGGCCAGAGCGGCAACCGGCAATGTGGCGCCGTTAGGCTGCGGTGGCGCGGAGGCGCTCCCTGCCGTTCCTCCGGCGATCACCAGCACCGCAACCGCCACGATCTTCAGCACCATGAGCGCGCTCTGAACGTTGCTGCCCGCGCGTACACCGAGGCAGTTGATCGCTGTCAGGATCAGCAACGTGCCAACGGCAAGAACAGACGTCGCTAGACCCACACCGGTGAGCTCGCGGAAGTACAACGCGAACGTCATCGCTACCGCCGCCATCCCGCCTGTCTGCGTCACGAGCAGCAACGTCCACCCATAGAGAAACGCGACCATGGGATGGAAGGCGTCCCGAATGTAGGCGTACTGGCCTCCGACGTCCGGCTTTCGATCGGCGAGCTCCGCGTACACGAATGCACCCGTGAGCGCGATCACGCCGCCGACGATCCAGGGTGTGAGAATCAGCGGCGGCGTATGAACTTGTCGCGCGACGACAGACGGATTGATGAAGATGCCCGCGCCGATGATCCCGCCCATCACGATCATCGTCGCATCGAAGAGCCCTAACCGACGAGCGAGCGTCGTTGGTGCGTCATTGTCTCTTGTCATCCCGTCAAGCGTAGTGAGGATCGGCTGGCGAGAGGCAGGCAACCAGACAGGGCTTCCACCGAGATGGACACTACGCGTTCGCCGCCACCGGCTGGGCAAACACGATTACGTACCCACCGGGCTCTCGCACCACGACTTCGTCCATGCCATAGAACGTTCGCCGGCGCGGAATCACGTGCTCTATCCCAACCAGCGAACGCTCGACCTCGTCGATATTCCCGACTTCGATGAAAAGCCCCATCGCGGGAAGGCCGGTCGACGTGCCACGCCCCATCGGTGGAATATCCTTTTCTACGCTCGCCCGCGACTGGTACATGATCTCGACGCCATCCTTCGCGAGGATCACAAAGCCCAACGAGTTTCCATCTGGTACTTCGACCGTCTTCGCGAATCCCAATCGCTCGACCCAAAATGGCAAGCACGGCTCGATCGACTCGACCGTGAGCAAGGGCGTGAGCTTGTTCATCTCGCTCCGCGTCATACCGGTAGTCTCCTGGTGAGAAGTGGTGAGGACAATGTGGACTCTCCCACCTCACGAGTCTTGGAAAAAAGGAACTAATCCCGAGGAAGCGACAGTCACGCCGACGCAAGCCAGTCGCTCGGCGTGCGACCGGTGATCGCCTTGACCTCGCCAGCCAGATGCGATTGGTCGTAATAGCCGGCATCCAAGGCCAAGGTCACCCAATCCACGGTCGCTGAAACACGCGCTCGCGCCAGTGCCCCCCGCACGCGCGCAACGCGCGCGAACATCTTCGGAGGTACTCCCACATGCAGCGCGAACGCGCGCGCGAGGTGTTGACGTGTCACACCCAATGGCGGCGCAAGCGCGGCAATGGACAGATTGCCGCCCGCACGAAGTATCGCTCGCACCGCCGCGTCTACCGTTTTGTCGAGTGGTCGCGCGCGATCCAGGCGCGCGTTGAGCAATTCCTCGAACGCGTGTCGAACGCTGGACGGCTCGTGGCCATCGAGGCTTTCGATGAGCCTGCGATCTGACCACAGATCAGCGATATCCACGCGAAGATCAGTGAGCTCGGCCGCCGGAACGCCGAGAAAAGGCAGCGCCCGTCCGGGCCAAAATCTCACGCCCGCAAAAGCGCGCGACTGACCCTCATCAGCGGCAAGCACCAGCGGCCGCGTCATCGTTCCGACCGCCAGCGTCGCGTTCGGCCGCGGCGCTCCCCAAGTCGCGCCGTAGCCCAGCACGAGATCGATACAGCCGTCGGGTATGATGTGCTCGGCGGGTGCGTTAGGCGGTGCTGCGCCTCGCGTCCAGAAGCACTCCACGTATTCGCGCAGCGACGGCGGCGGCGCGTACTCGATGTAGCCCTCGGGAATCGTTGGCGACGTCACGCCCAAACGCTACAATCACTCCGCTCACCAGACCAGAGTGTCAGTCCGTGCGGTTCACGTAGCCCTGTTCGCCTGGCCGGGCGGGCCGCCGATCGCGATCGCCAAATGGCGCCTCGCCGGTGCCGTCGAGACATGTCACCGCGCGTAATGCCTGCTCGTTCTCGCGCATTGCCCTTCGCGCACGTCCCGCCCCAAGGTTCCAGCGACGCCAATCATTGTCGTATCCCTGGAAATTCCAGCCGAACTGCCCCGCTCCGTAACGTCCAAAGAGTCTCTGCACTGCGTCGCACCGTGCTTTGACCTCAGTCGGCCGTGCCGGCGACGCGATGGGCGATATCGGCTCTGCCGCAAGCGCTCGTACCACGTGGTCAACGGCGTCGCCACTGAGTCGACTGAGGTATGCATAATCAATCGGTGAAACAGTGCTCGTCGCGGGTTTGGTGCTTTGTGGCGACGAGGCATTGAGGCTGTCGCCAAGGGTGAGTGCGACATTCGCGCGAGAGATATTGACGCGCGCGACGAGCGCCTCCGGATTCACCGAGCCGAGTACGGCGAGTGTGACAAAGCCCGTGATCGCCATGCCCGCCGTGAAATCGCGCGTTCGCCCGCGCAGTACGGTGATCCCGAACCACGCGAACACGATCGCCAGCCAGAACATGAACACCGTCGCAAACAGGCGGTCCACGCTCAGCCCGTAGTAATGGACGTATAGTCCCATTCGGCCTAGCGCTGAAGCCATGATTCCGCCGACAAGTCCGATGAGCGGAATCGAGAGCACACGATGGCGACGTATGGCTGTTGCATCGTCGTCGCTCAGCGCGCTGCGGCTTCCAAGCAACACGGGCAGCACAAGCAAGGATACCCACACGAGCTCGAAGAAGCCGTGTCGTGCGTACTGAGCATAGCCGAGGCCCGTCGTGGCGCGCACGAGCTGCTCGCCCCCGAAAAGCCACCGGATCTGAACGCCGACGAACAGGGTGAACAAGGCAATCAGTCCGCCGAGAACGATCGTGACGTCGAGACTGCCTAACGTCAACGGCATGCCCGCGGGCAAGCGCCTCGACGGCCGGTCGTACAGAACGGCGCCGTACAGCCAGCCTCCAACAACCCAGGTGAAGAAGCCGGCGACTATCAAATGACTCATGACCGTCCCGAAGTCGATGTTCGGCAGCCTGAAAAGAGCCTCGAACACCGGATCGGCCGATCCAAGCAGCACACCGAAAACGAGCAGCAGCGGAAGCGCGATCAACGTTGCGCGGAGTACGGATTTGGTTCGTCCGCTCTTCCATTCTTCAACGCCATTGCCAAGGCCACACGCGCCCAGTAACAGAAACACCGCTGCGGCGACCATCGCGGCGCTCCGTGCAAGGACGTGCACAAGGTCGCGAACCCGTTGTCCGAGGATTGTGCGAACGGGCGACGCTTCTGACGAGGTGGCACCGAGCAGCGCGAGCGCGATCAGCATTGCCACGAAATCGAAGAAGCCGAGTTCTCCGCTATCGCGCCAGGCAAACATGCCAGCGAAGAACAGCGCCGCGAACAACCATCCGGCCTGCTCCCGTGAAAACCCGCCATGGCGCCGCTTGATCAGTGTGAACGTTGCCGCGAAGACGATCATCCACGCCAGGAGACCGATGCCAAAGCCATTGTGAAGGAGCGCATCCGCGAGACCGCCCAGGACGATGGCGTCGAGCAGGAGGCGGCGCGCCATCGCGCTACGTTCGCGGCTGGCTGACCCGGCGGCCGGAGAAGTGGCGGCTGAACTCATAATCCGTGACTCTCAGAGAAAGTGGTCCGAGAAGAGGACGACACATGTTACTTTAGGGCACAAAGTACTTCGCGTCAATCTCTCCCTCCCCGGACCTTCGGCCCGCCCCCATTCTCACCCGCAACCACCGACCAATAACCAGTCACCAATACCCGCCGCCAGCGAACGCTTTCCTCACGAACCGCATCTAATCCCCTCGAGCACCGTGACACGGACCGCGTTTGCCCTCCAGACGACCCCAAAGGTGAACGAACCCGAGCTCATCGCCCGGGTTCTCGCCGGTGACCGGCTTGCCGGGCGCGAGCTTTATGACGCCCATGCACCCCGTGTTTATCGGCTCGCCTATCGCCTAACGGGCGACGCGGAGCTCGCACGTGAGTTCACGCAGGACACCTTCGTTCGCGCGTTCCATCGGCTCGCCGATTTTCGTGGCGATGCCGCGTTTTCTACCTGGATTCATCGCATCACTGTCACCGTCGTCGCCAATGCCATGCGGAAGGTCCGCCGCCTCCGCGAACGAGAAACCGATCTCACCGATCTCGACGGGACGCCCGCTCCCAACGGAAGTCGTCGAATCGATCCCGATCTCCGCGAGCGGCTCGCAAAAGCCATCGACGCACTGCCTGAGATCTATCGCACCACGCTGATCATGCACGACTTGGAAGGCTATACCCATACGGAGATCGCCGAGACCCTCGGCGTCGCCGAAGGAACCTGTAAGAGCCGACTCTCGGCGGCGCGTGCGCAACTCCGCGCTGCGCTCGCCGAGTTCGCGAAGGAGTACGAGTCATGACCGACGAGAACCGCGATCGCCTGGACGAGCTGCTGGAAGACGCGGCGCGCACCTACAATCGGCCGCCTGACGAGCGACAGATGCCGCTCGCCGAGATCTGGAGTGCAGTCGAGACCCACATCTTTCCCACGGCGCGCCGACCGGTTCGTTATGCACAATGGCTGCGCATCGCCGCGGCGCTCTTGATCGGTGTGGGCATCGGCCGTCTATCGATCAGCAGGTTCCTGGGCCACGCCAAGGAGATCGCCGGCAAGACCGACACGCTGCCACAGCCGAAGACGGATCGACTCGCTGACGTACAGGCCGTAGATCCGATGACGTCGCGATACCTCGGCCAGGCCGCGGCGTTGTTGATCGCGCTGCCCGTGGAGACAAACGCGAAGCGTCCCGACGGAGCATTTACCAAGCGCGCGAACGATTTGCTGCTGACCACTCGTCTGCTGCTCGATTCGCCATCCGGATCGGATCCAGCGCTGCGCAATCTGCTCGAAGACCTCGAGCTCGTGCTCGTTCAGGTCGTGCGATTGGAGAAGGACCGCGATCCGTCTCGCCAGACTGAGATGGAACTGATTCAGCAGGCGCTGGATCAGCGCGACGTCATTCCGCGACTGCGCAATGCCGCATCGGAATACGCCGCAGACGACTGATACCGATTCTCGATCAAAAGCACCGAGGAGACTATTGCAATGAAGTGCCTAACGGTTTTGGCCTGCATCATAGTGGCGACGGTCGCGATCGGGCCAGTGGAGGCGCAAGTGACGCCGGCCACTCCGGCAACGCCGCCGCGCGCGGAGACCACGCCGCGAGCGGCACGCGCGCCGCGCGCGCCTCAGGATGTTCAACGCTTGAGGGACGACGAGCTCCAGGCAGAGCTCGAGCAGCGGCAGCGCGCAATGCAAGACGCGCAGCTCAAAGGCCAGCGAGAGATGGAGGAGCATCAACGTGAGCTCATGGCTCTCCAGCTCGATCGTCAGCGTGAGATGGAGGAGCGCCAGCGTGCGCTTCAGGAGGCGCAGCTCGATCGCCAACGCGAGCAGGAGGAACGGCTGCGTGAGCGGATGCTCGATCAGGAGCTAACGACGCCGCGCGTGAAGTCGTTCGATTTTGTCGAACCCACACCACCGCTCGCACCGACTCCAGCTCTCGCCCCACGTGCATCATCCGACGCCGCTATGGTACCGGAATCACTCGATGGCGCGTTTCTGAATCAACGGCCTCCGGCGCCGTGGGCGCATAGCGACCCAGCGGATTCCCTCTATCGCGTCGCTCGTGAGGCGCTCAACCGCGGTGATTACCGACGTGCGGCGCAACTCTTCAGTGACGTCGCCCGGCGCTATCCAAATTCCAACTATGCGTACGTGAGCACGTATTACGAAGCATTCTCGCGCTACCGCATTGGGACGACCGAAGAACTGATGGCGGCCGATCGCGCGCTGCGCACCATTGCCGAAAGCTCTTCGACCGTACGCGCCTGGGGAGCGTCGAATACCCGAACGTGGGGACGGAGTGACAACACCGATGTCGAGGGGCTCCGGACGCGCATTCGCGGCGCCCTCGCAATGCGCGGCGACGATCGGGCAGCCGACGATGTGGAACGAAGGGCTCGCGCGGCGGGGTCCTCGTGTGATCAGGAAGATCTCATGGTCCGCATCGAAGCGCTCAACGCGTTGAGCCAGATGGACGCCAATGCGGCGATGCCGATCCTCAGACGGGTCCTCGACCGCCGAGAAGATTGTCTCGTCGATCTGCGCCGGCGGGCCATCTTCATGTTGGCGCGGCGTGGCGATGCGGAAGCAACATCGGCTCTCATTGGCGCGGCCAAGAATGATCCGAGTCCGACGGTTCGCGCGGAGGCAGTGACGTACCTGCCGCGGATGCCGGGGGACGCCGGTCTCGCCGCACTCGAGGACGTCCTCCGTACCTCCGACGATGAGCGCATACAGCGCGCGGCGGTGCGTGCCCTCATGTCCTCAGACAGTCCGGCTGCGCGCACGAGCCTCCGCGGTTTGCTCGAGCGTCGCGATGCATCGGAGACGCTCCGGTTGCAGGTGCTCGAGGCGTACTCGAAGGACCGTAGCACTCCCGAGGACGCTGCGTATCTCCGCTCGCTATATCGAAACTCGGATAGCGAGCGTATGAAGATGGCGATCATCGGTGCAATTGCCCGGATCGGCGGCAAAGACAACCAGGACTGGCTCACGGGCATCGTGCGCAATACCACCGAGTCGTCGCAGATCCGATCGGCGGCGTTGCAGCGCCTGAGCCGCTCCGACATGCCCATTACCGATATCGGCCGCCTTTACGACGCGGCTGATTCTCGCTCGATGCGCGAGCAGCTTCTGTCCGCGCTCGCGTCACGCAAGGAACCAGAAGCCACCGACAAGTTGATCGAGGTCGCTAGAAACAGTACGGATCTCGAGATGCGCCGGATGGCAATCAACTATCTCTCGCGCAAAGACGACCCGCGCGCCAAAAAGCTGCTCATGGAGCTGATTGAAAAATGAAGACTCATGGTGCTCTTCACGCCGCATGCTGCGCCTTGGCGCTCACGGCACTCGCGTTCACGTCCCCCGCTCGCGCTCAGTCGCTCGCTCGTCGTATCGCGTCAGCTCCGGAGGGACGAGTCCAGTTCAGCTTCGCGGCGCGTCCTGGCGTCTGTGGCAATGGTCGCAGTTACATCCAGACTGGCCCGAATAGCTTCTCCGGGAATTGGGACGACACACGAAGAATGGATCCATGCGTTTCTGGGCCCGTGCGCGTCGTGCTTGATCGCGCCGATCGAGATGTGATCTCGTTGCAGACGTATGTCGGTCCACCAAGTGTGGATCCCGGGACAACCGATCTCGGAACGGTGCGCCCCGAGGATGCCGCCGACTATCTCTTCTCGCTTGCTCGTCAGGCAGAAGGCCGTGTCGGACGCGAGGCGATCATGCCGGCGATGCTTGCCGACGCGGGGAACATGAGCGCCGACCTGCTCACGATCGGCCGCGACGCATCTCGGCCTCGCGAGACGCGTCGGTCCGCACTCTCCTGGCTCGGACAAACAGCTGGACTCGAAGGATCGATCTCACCGCGAGTGTCCGACGCGCTCCTCCAGATCGCACGCGACGAGAATGACAACATGGAAGTCCGCCGTACAGCGTTAGGTGTCCTCTCGCGACTGGATCACGGTGCCGGCATTCCGCCCCTCATCGAGCTGGCGCGCGCCAATCTCTCCGGCGACCGCACCTGGCTCTCCAAGGAGTCTCTCGGGGCGCTCGCTCGCTCGGGGGACCCACGGGCGCGCGACTTCTTGCGCAGTGTAGTGCAGCGCAATGACGTCCCGGACGATGTACTCAACACGGCGATCCGAGGGCTGGGGACGGAGTACGCGACGGGCCGCGACGCCGAGCTTCTTCGACAGGTATATCCACGACTTACAGGCGATCGCTCGCGGGACGCCGTGCTCTCCTCACTCGCCGAGATCGGCGGCACCGAGAATACCCGCTGGTTGGTGGCAATTGCTCGTGACGAGAACGCGCCGATTGCCACCCGGCGTCGCGCGCTCTCATATGCATCACGGGCTGGCGTTCCGACCGCTGACCTCGTGAAGCTCTATGATACGACCACCGATCCGCAGATGAAGGACGCGCTGATCAGCTTTTACGCCCAGAGTGGAGACCGTCTGGCCGTGGACAAGCTCTTGTCGATCGCCAAAAACGACGAGAATCCCGGCATCCGGCGCCGCACAATCGCTCAGCTATCCCGATCGGAGGACCCGCGCGTCAAGGAGTTCCTCAAGGACATAATCGAACGATAGGGAGCAATACGAAGTACGCGGGTTCGCGAATTCACGTAATTCGTATCTTTCTATTTGTTTGTGGTCGATACCGGAAGCGGACGCGACCGCGGCA
The DNA here is from genome assembly GCA_035280125.1 of Gemmatimonadaceae bacterium. Classification (GTDB taxonomy): domain Bacteria; phylum Gemmatimonadota; class Gemmatimonadetes; order Gemmatimonadales; family Gemmatimonadaceae; genus AG2. The sequence goes on from DATEGN010000191.1 coordinate 18,169, forward strand.
AGTGGCCTAACCGGAGCGCGCTCCGTGCGACGAGCGTGCGCGTCGTCACAGCATGTGCTGTGGTTGATCCCTAGAATTCGCGCATCTTCAACGGGTCCAACCATGATCGAGCGTCGTTCCATTGCCGTCATCGCAATTCTTGCGAGCGTATCTGCCTGCAAGATGTCGCACGAAGCCGCGCGCGCCGACAGCGTCCAAACTGCCGAGCAACTGAAGCTGACCAATCAGCTTGCGGCTCAGAAGGATTCTCTGATGACCGTTGTCCTGGACGCGGACAAGTTCATCACGCAGATCGACAGTCAGATCACGCGGGTGAAGGATCTCCCCGCTCCAAAGCGGAAGAAGGACACGGAGAGTCCCATCCAGGACCAGCTCCAGGCACGGAAGGATCTACTGGTTCGCGTCGACGCATTGGTGCAGCGCGCCCAGACCACGGCGCGTGAGTTGGCCGCTAGCCGGGGCCACGTGAAGCGCTTGGCCGCCGACAGTGCGCAGTTCCTCGCGACCGTGGACAACAATCAGAAGAT
>DATEGN010000192.1:0-7393 GCA_035280125.1 Gemmatimonadaceae bacterium
GTCCATGTTAAGGCTCGAACGCATCCCATTTCCGCTTGGCGCGCTCGAGCAGCTGCGCGAAGCGCCGCTCGCCACGGATCGAGGAAATAAAGGGCTCGTGCTGCGCGAGGAACGGATAGTTGAACATCCCGAGATCGATCATTCGCGCGACGCACTCCAGCGCCGCGTCGTGCTCGCCGACGAGCGCGTAGCAATCTGCCATCCACCACGAGAAAATGTCGTCCGACGCTGCCGCGTCGCGCAGATCAGGCGTGATCGATGTGAGCACTTGCTCACGATCTCCGCTCAGCGCGAAGGCCATCGCACAGGCAAGGCGCGCCCACGCCATCGTTGGCTTCTCGCTGGCCACCGTTTGTAACAAGCCACGTGCATCGTCGACGCGGCCGTTCGCGGCGAGGGCATGCGCGTGCATCATGCGCGACGTCGGGTTTCCGGGATCGATATCCACGGAGCGCTGCGTCCAACGAAGCGCCTCCTCGTAGTTTCCCTCGAACATCGCGACGATGCCGCTCATCGTCTGATTGATGGACGTCAACGGATCGACCTGTTGCAGCCGCTCCATCAACGCGCGCGCCATCGCGACACGGCCGGCGACAGCGTACTCGTAGCCGAGCCACAGGAGTGCCTCGGGATCGTTCCGATCGAGGACGAGCGCGCGCTTGAAGTCCTCCATCGCGCCTTTGGCATCGGCGCGGTGCATGCGTACGGAACCCCGAAGGCTGTGTGCTTTCGCCGAGTTGGCGTTCATCGTCAACATGCGCGCCGCACACGCATCCGCTTTTTGCAAATACTCATCGTAGCGATCGACCGGCACGAGCCCCACGTTCACGTACTGCCAGTAGATCAGCCCCTCCGCCGAGAGGAGCAACTCGCTCTCGCCAACGATGTCCTGCGCCTGGCGAATGAGCTGCAGGCCGCGCTGGAGCGACGGCCCGGTGAAGCTCCAGATCTGCTGTCGGGCGAGCAGATAGTACTCGTAGGCGCGAACGTCGCGGATGGGACGCTCGGCCATCCGTTCGTCTTCATCTGGCGTTAGGCGGAGGCGCAACGCTTCGACGATGTGACGAGACAGTTTTTCCTGGATGTCGAAGACGTCGTCGAGCGTTCCGCTGAACTTCTCCGCCCAGACGGGCGCGTCGCTCGTCGCGTCGACCAGTTGGGCGGTGACGCGGAGGTTCGCTCCCGCGCGCCGCACGCTTCCAGTCAGCACGAAGCGCGTCCCCAGTTCGCGGGCGATCGTGCGGACATCCTTATCGCTCCCCTTGAGCCGCATCGCCGATTGGCGCGATGTGACGCGGAGCATCTTCAGCATCGAGAGATCCGTGATCACCTCGTCGGTGAGACCGTCGGCAAAATGCTCGCCTTCGGCGTCGGCGTTTACGTTCGAGAAGGGCAGCACGGCGATCGTGAGCGCTTCGCGTGCGATGACCACGCCGGTGGCGGTCGACCCGACCACGGTCGACGCCCGCTCGAGCAGCGCGAGCACTCCACGCGCCGACGCCGGCCGGTGCGCGGGATCCTTCGCGAGGCACAGCGCGATCAGCTCACAGAACGGTTCGGGAACGTCAGCACGTTTGGCCGTGATCCGCGCGGGTTCCTCGAGCAGGTGCGCGCGAAAGAGGGCTGCGCCCGAGCGTCCGGCGAATGGCGTCTCGCCGGCGAGCAGCTCGTAGGCGACGCACCCTAACGAGTAGAGGTCGGCGCGATGATCGATCGCCGGATCGGCGGCGATCTGCTCGGGTGCCATGTACTGCGGCGTGCCAAGGGCGATGCCGAGCTCGGTGAGCGCCTCGTCGGTGCTGGCGACGCGCGCCGCGGCGATCGCCTTGCCGATCCCGAAGTCGGTGACCGTCGCGCTCTCGCCCGCGAGGAGAATGTTGTCGGGTTTGATGTCGCGATGGACAACGCCCTTCTCGTGTGCAAACTCGAGTGCGCGGGCAACGTCCCGGACGATGTTCACGACTTGCGCAACACCCATCGCGCCGGTGCGAACGAGCCGCACTCGCAAGGACTCGCCTTCGACGAACGGCATCGTGTAGAAGGGGAGGCCATCCATCTCGCCGGCGCTGAGAATCGGCACGATGTGTGGGTGCTGAAGCCGCGCGGTGAGCTGGATCTCTCGGCGGAAGCGCTCGGCGTTGACGCCCGCGGCAAGGTCGGGGGAGAGCACCTTCACGACCACGCGGCGGCCGAGCGCGCGCTCCTCGGCCACGAAAACGCGACTCATCCCGCCGCCCGCGAGCTCGCGCTCGAGGGTGTAGGCGTCGGTCAGGGCCTGTTGAAGGTGGTCGCGTAACTCGACGGGCATTCATCGAATCTGCGTTGTGAAGCAGGGATTCGCGAATCCTGCCGTCAGGATGACAGCGAGCCTCCCCTTGACATTCTAAGTGAGCATCTCCAATACTCCCTCAGAATGTCTAAGGGAGAAGAGATGGCAGACGCGAACGTCGGGTTGTTGCAGGGGAGCCTCGACCTCCTCGTTCTGAAGACGCTCTCCTGGCAGCCGATGCACGGCTTCGGGATTGCGCGGTGGATTCAGCGTCTCACCGATGACGCGCTTCAGGTGGAGGAAGGCTCGCTCTACCCGGCACTCTACCGGCTCGAGCAGCGCGGACTCGTCAAATCGGAGTGGCGGCTCACGGAGAACAAGCGGCGCGCAAAGTACTACCGCCTAACGCCGGCGGGGAAACGTCGCCTCGCCGACGAAGCGGCGACGTGGCAGCGCTTCACGATCGCGGTTGGCAAAGTACTGCAGGCCACCGAGCAGCCCGCATAACGATGAGCAGGCCGGATTCACTGCCCGCCTGGCGGCGATACCTGCGTTTCTGGCGATCCGATCCGAACGCCGACGTCGCCGACGAGCTTCGCTTTCACCTCGAGTCCGCGGTCGCCGAGTATACCGCCGCGGGGATGAGGCCAGAGGCGGCGCGTGCCGAGGCAATGCGGCGCTTCGGCGACGTCGAGGCGATCCGGTCCACTTTGAACGCGCTCAGTCACGAACAGGAGCGAGCGATGGAATGGAGAGATCGGCTGGACACGTTGCGATCCGACGTCCGATTCGCGCTCCGGCAATTGCGCAAGTCGCCTGCGTTCACGCTCGTCGCCGTGTTGACGCTCGCACTCGGCATCGGCGCGAACAGCGCGATCTTCAGCATCGTGTATAGCGTTCTGTTGCGGCCATTGCCGTACGCGCATTCCGATCGGCTGCTCAGCCTCCGCGAGCGCAACGGACCATCCGATACCCAGGGGATGGTCGTGACGTATGGCAACTATGGCGTCTGGAGAGAACGAGTCCGGTCATTCGAGGCCTTCGCCGCCTATGGATTCGGCGGCTTCACGCTTACCGGCGCGGGCGAGCCACGACAGATCCAGGTTCTGCGCGTCTCCGGTGACTACTGGAAAGCGCTCTACGTTCCCCCTGCGCTCGGCCGCTACTTCACGCCGGCGGAAGATGTGTCCGGCGCGCCTAACGTCGTCATCCTTTCGTACAGATTGTGGCAGTCGATATTCGATGGTGACTCGTCGATCGTTGGGCGGCAGGTGATGCTGAGCGGCACACCGTTCACCGTGCTCGGCGTCGCGTCACCTCAGTATACCATGCCACGCGTCGACGGCTTTGTGCCGCTTCGGCCAACGGCCGCACAGCTTCAGGAGCACGCGGATCACGAGCTACAAGTGATTGGCCTCGTGCGCGATGGAGTACCGCCCGAGCGTGCTTTGAAGGAGTTGACGAGTATCGAAGCAGAGCTCGCGAAAGACTATCCGCATTCGTACTTCGATGGCGGCATCATCGCTCAGCCGCTCCGTGACGCCATGGTTGGCTCGGTGCGTTCGTTGCTGCTCATTCTTCTCGGTGCAGTTGGGCTCGTGCTGCTCATTGCGTGTGTGAACGTCGCGAACCTCCTCTTGGCGCGCGGCGCGGCACGACGCAAAGAAATAGCGGTACGGAACGCGTTGGGCGCGGGCCGCGGACGTATCGTCGGGCAACTGCTCACCGAGAGTCTTCTGCTCAGTCTCGGCGGAGCGATCATTGGCCTGGGCGTTGCCACCTTCGGCCTTCGGTTCCTGGCACATGCTAACCCGTTAGGTGTTCCGCGACTCGAGGAGGCCGCACTCAACGGACCGGTGGTCGCCTTTGCAACACTGTTGGCGATAGCGTGCGGCATCGGCTTCGGATTGTTCCCTGCGCTTCGCGCGTCCCGACTCGACCTCCAGCAGACGCTACGCGATGGCGCGCGAACAGATATCGCGACGATGCGAAGCCGCATTCGCAGCACCCTGGTCGTCGCACAGGTCTCGCTCGCGATGGTGCTGTTGGTGGGTGCGGGCTTGCTCGTTCGCAGCGCGCTGCTGATGCAGGGCGTCGACCCCGGCTTCGACACGCGAAACCTGCTCATCACTGGCATGAATCTGCCTAACGCGCGATACCCGAGCGATACCGCGGCATCGGCGCGGCTCGATCAGATTCTCGGCACCGTTGCATCACTCCCGGGAGTATCGTCCGCGGCGTATGTGACGATCATGCCCATGACGGGCTGGGGAACTGACTGCAACTTCCGGCGTGAGGGAAGCACGGAACACGATGGGTCCTTCAACGCCAATGCGCGCGCTGCGTCGCTCGGGTTTTTCCACACGTTGCGTATTCCGCTGCTGCAAGGACGGTCGTTCACCGCCGCGGATGTCGCCAACACGCCTGATGTCGTCGTCATCAATCGGAGACTGGCGCACAGGCTCTTCGGCGACGAGAGTCCGATCGGAAAGCGCATCACGTGCAGCTCGGTGTCGTCGACGCACCCGTCGTGGGAGACGGTCGTCGGCATCACCGGCGATCTACACGCGCGAGGCCTCGGGGAGGAAATACGTGACGAAGTCTACTCGCCGCTCGGGCAGTCGAGGCAGCGCAGTCTGACGCTCGTGATTCGTGGTGCGGTGCCGGTCACGACACTCGCACCCTCGATTCGCCGCGCGGTCGGAGCGATCGACCCGTTGCTCCCTCTCTCCGGCATGATGACGATGGACGAGATCATCGATCGCAGCCTCGCCACGCCGCGATTCACGTCGCAACTGCTAGCCGCGTTAGGCATGCTGGGCCTCCTGCTCGCGGTGATCGGGATCTATGGCGTGATCGCGTATTTCGTCGCTCAACGCACGAATGAGATTGGCATCCGGATGGCGCTCGGCGCCGACACGGGACGCGTGATCGGCATGGTTGTACGGCAAGGCATCGTGCTCGCCGCGCTCGGTGTCGCGATGGGCGGCGTCGCTTCGCTGCTTGTGACGAAGGCGCTCGAACAGTTGCTCTTTGGCGTCACCGCGCGAGATCCGCTGACATTCGCGGTGGTTGCAGCGCTCTTAGCGGCAGTCTCAATCGTGGCGAGCTTCATTCCCGCGAGACGAGCCGCGCGGATCGATCCCTTGGAGGCGCTCCGGGGGGCCTGATCACAATGACCGAGTGGCCAGTGACATCATGTTGAGCCTGTCTGTGCGCGACAGTAGAATAGGCGCACCGTCACCCCTCCTCAATGCGCATCGTATCGATCATCGCCGCGCTCGCACTGGTCACCGCCGCGGCCTCCGGTCAATCGCAAGCGACTCTGATCGTCAACGCGAAAGTCATCGACGGCACTGGAGCAGCAGCGCGCGACGCGGAAGTCCGCATTCTCAATGGCCGGATCAATGCCATCGGACACTGGACGCGCAATCCGAGCGATCGCGTGATCGACGCACATGGATTGACGCTCGCGCCTGGGTTCATCGATACGCATAGTCACCACGATCGCGGGCTGCTTCAGCATCGCGATGCACTGGGCGCCGTATCGCAAGGCATAACGACGATCGTCGTCGGGCAAGACGGAGATTCTCGGTTTCCGCTCGCGGAATTCTTCGCGCACCTGGACAGCACGCCCGCCGCGATCAATGTCGCATCGTACGTCGGGCACGGATCCATACGCAGTCGCGTCATGGGCGACGACTTTCAGCGCGTCGCCACCGATTCGGAAGTTGGACGGATGCGCGAGTTGGTTCGGGAGGAGATGGCCGCCGGCGCACTCGGCCTCTCCACTGGGCTCGAGTACGATCCGGGCATCTACTCGGCGAAGTCAGAGGTGTTGGAGCTCGCGAAAGTCGCTGGCGCCATGGGCGGTCGCTACATCAGCCACATGCGCAGCGAGGATCGCAATTTCTGGCCGGCGCTCGACGAGCTGATCACCATCGGACGAGTCGCGAAAATGCCCGTGCAGGTGTCGCACATGAAGCTCGCGATGCGCTCGCTGTGGGGGCAGGGCGATCGACTCATCGCGACGCTCGATCGCGCGCGTGCAGAGGGTGTGAACGTCACCGCGGACGTCTATCCGTACACGATGTGGCAATCGACGCTCACGGTGCTCTATCCAAAGCGCAACTTCACCGATCGCGCTGAAACCGATTTTATCCTGAAGGAGGTCGCGGCTCCGGGAGATCTCGTCATCGGCGATTTCGCACTCGACACGACGTATGTCGGCAAGGATATCGGACAGATCGCGGCGCTGCGCCGGTCGGATGCCGCGACCACGCTCATGGCGTTGATTGCCGAGTCGCAGGAAAAACAAGCTGTCGAGAGTGTCGTCGCGAGGGGAATGGACGAGCGTGACATCGCGTCGATCATGCGGTGGAAGTTCACGGATTTTTGTAGCGATGGCGCGCTCGACGGCGCGCATCCGCGGGGCTTCGGCACCTTCCCGCGCGTGCTCGGCCACTACGTGCGTGATCTCCAGGTGCTTCCGCTGGCGGAGGCTGTGCGCAAGATGACGAGCCTCGCGGCCGCCAACGTCGGCATAACCGATCGTGGGATCATCCGCCCAGGGCTCGCCGCCGACCTCGTGCTCTTCGATCCGGCGACCGTCAACGATCGCGCGACGATCAAGAACCCGCACGCGCTCTCCACTGGAATCCAAATCGTGTGGGTGAACGGCGACATCGTCTTCGAGAATGGGAAACCGACTGATCGTTACGCGGGTCGCGCACTGAGGCGCGAGAGCAAGCCGTCGGCGGTGGACGATTTCGTCGACGCCGAGATGAAGCGGCAGGGCATCCCGGGCGTCGCCGTCGGAATCGTGAACCGCGGCAAGGTAATGACGCGCGGCTACGGTTTCGCGAACGTCGAGCACATGGTGCCGGTCACCGATGAGACGATCTTCCAGAGTGGCTCGTTAGGCAAGATGTTCACCGCGACGGCGGTGATGCTTCAGGTCGAGGATGGCAAGCTTTCGCTCGACGATCCGCTGACCAAGTTCTTCCCCGACGCGCCGGCGACCTGGCAGGGCATCAAGGTTCGCAATCTGCTCAATCATACATCTGGGATTCCCGACTATACCACGTCGACGTTCGATTACCGCAAGGACTACACGGAGGACGA
>DATEGN010000193.1:0-5585 GCA_035280125.1 Gemmatimonadaceae bacterium
CGTCGAGCCTCGCTATCAGCTCGGGGCGCGACTTCGCGCGGAGCGGCTCGGCGCGATGGAGAGCGAGAAACCCGCGAGAGCAGCCTTGACCTCGAGAATGTCTTGTGCGGTCTCGACGAGCAGAACATCGACACCACCTTCGACGAGATACTTCGCCTGAGCGTAGTAATTATCGGCGAGCGCAGTGAACGTGATGTTCGAAAGCACGGGATCGCTGCTCGATGGCAGCATGCCCGTGGGCCCGATCGAACCCGCGACAAACCGTGGACGCTCGAGGGTGGCGAACTTGTCGCAAGCGGCACGTGCCAAACGCGCCGCGGCCACGTTCACGTCGTGCGTCTTGTGCTCGATCCCCCACTCGCGTAACCGGTGAGGCGTCGATTGAAACGTGCACGTTTCGACGACGTCGCAGCCGACACTCAGGAACGCCTCGTGAATGCTCTGGATGATGTCAGGACGCGTGAGAACGAGATGGTCGTTGCACCCCTCTAACGACTTTCCGCCGAAATCCTCGGCCGTTGGATGGTGCAATTGAATGTTCGTCCCCATCGCTCCATCAAAGACGAGGACGCGATCGGACAGTGCCTTGAGATATGGATGCAGTTCGCTATCAGACATGATGCAGAAAAGAAAATGGCCCAAACGCTGTGCGCCCGGGCAGGCGCTTTAGCGATTGTTTAACGTGGCCGCAAGTTGCCGATAAATCGCCACGCGTTCGGTTGTAGTAGCTCTCTGAATATTGTCGGGGGGTGTCGGCCTAGCAATAGCTTGAGTCGTGCCATCAAGGCACCGTGCGCTCGGGCGGTGTGTCCCGGCGGCGTCCTGTTGTCCTCACCCGATCCGCAACATGCTGCACGAGCGCGACGAGTCGTTGCCGCTCGAGGGGAAGCGTGATATTCGCGAGCACCGCGCGCTGCAAAGTCGGACTTAGCACTGGCGCGTGGCCCTTGCCGGTTACGTTGTAAAGGACGAGCGCGCCGCCCGGGGCAAGCCGAATCCCGAGCGCATCTGTATACGACGTCGCCGCGAGATTCGATTCTACGACGGCGATCAATGGTGCGCGCGAAGCCGCCAAATCGCGCGCGTCGCGCAATTCCTGCGTCGCCATCGTTGCATAACCAAGCGCGCCGAGTGACTGCGACAGTCCTTCGAGCAACGCTCCGTCCGATCCAACGAGCAGGAGGCAGATTGGTTCCGCAGTCATCGGCGACGAGTCTATCACCTCGCGTCGCCCATCACCAGTCGCCTTACAGTCTCCGCATCGACTCCAACGACCTCGACCAATTTTCTGCGGGAATGCTCGCCGTTGACGATGCGTACGTCTCGACGTGACACACCGAGCGCATCCGCGAGAAGCTCGATCAACGCGGAATTTGCAGCTCCGTCCACGGGCGGCGCGCCGAGACGAACCTTCATCGCGTCGCCATGCACGCCGGCGATCTCACTGCGCGACGCGCGAGGTTGCACGTGAACCGCGAACCGCACGATGCTGTCACGAGCATCGATTCGCAGTGCCGCGCGAGCCATTCCCGGTCACATCCCCATGACTCTAGCAACGAGTGCGATCACGGTTGGCTCGAGAATGTACCTCAATACGAGATACGCGACGATTGGTGTGATGTCGATCATGCCAATCGTCGGAATGATTCGCCGCAACGGAACGAGCATCCAGTCGGTGAGCGGATAGGTCCAGCGTAGCCACCGTGAGTAGGGCGAGATCGGGAACCACGACGCGAGCACTCTGACGATCAGCGCGATTTCGACGAGCTGGAACGCCCAGCTGACGATCAGTATCGGAAAAAGCCTGGGCTGCGCGATCGCGCTGCCGAGCTGCCCGAGAATGCCGCGCAGAATTCCGAGGAGGAACAGCAGAAGAATTCCCCCAAGCACCACAGTCACGAGAGACCACCAGGGTGCTGAGGCGGGCTGCCCCCCAGCGCGAATCACAACGCGCTCGACGGGGACCATCAATGGATCGATGCTCCGGCGAAAGAATCGTGCGATCCCGCTGAATGGACTGATTCGACGAGTCCGTACGAGCCAATCGACCAGCGCAATTACGCCCACCAGCACTGCGGCGGCGAAGATCGCCACTCGCAGGGCATTCAGGACCAGATCGAAGTCGGTCAGAAATGCGCTCATTCGCGCGAAGTATAGAAGATGAGTCGCAGCCCCGCTTCAACAATCAGTGTTGCGAGTGCGCCTCAGATGTTTGCGAGTAGCTGCTATCCATTCTCCCAAGTTCAAGTGCCGAAAGCAAATACCAATCCGTGAGGGGCTGGTTTCTCACTTGCGTGGGACGCGCGTGGCGCGCCCGCTTGGTCCGGCACAGTTCGTCGGTGAGGCGTGACGTGCCACCACGAACGAGAGCACCATGGGCGCCATCTGCGGGATCTTCCATCTCGACGGACAGCCGGTCACTCGCGACGCTATCGTCGCGATGTCGGCCGCGCTCGCCCATCGCGGTCCCGACCGGGATGGCGTTTGGTGCTGCGACAACGTGGCGCTCGCTCATCGACTTTTGGTCACGACTCAGGAGTCGCTGACCGAGCGCCAGCCAGTGGTGCGCTCGCATCCGGCGTTGACCCTTGTCGCCGATGCCAGACTCGACAATCGCGACGAGCTGATTTCCGCGCTCCAGATTCGCCGAGGATGCTGCTCGGCTGATAGCGAAATCATACTTGCCGCATACGAGCGATGGGGAAGCGATTGCGTCAGTCATCTCATTGGCGATTTTGCCTTCGTCATATGGGATTCGCGCACTCATACGCTCTTTTGCGCGCGTGACCCAATGGGGGTCAAGCCTCTTTATTACGTCCGCACCGCGCGGCTCTTCGCGTTCGCGACCGAGCTGAAGTCCTTATTCACGCTCCCCGACGTCGATCAAACCGTCGATCCTGAGCAGGTCGCTCTATTTCTTGCTTGGCGGCACGAAGAGCGATCGCGCACGATGTATCGCGATCTTATGCGCTTGCCAGCGGCGCACACGATGGTCGCGACACGCGACCGAACCATTCTGCGCCAATTCTGGAGTCCCGAGTCCGCGGCCGACATTCGTTATAGAACGGACGAGGAGTACGCGGAGGCATTTCGGGACATTTTCGCCGGAGCGGTGAGTGCGAGATTGCGGAGCGCGAAGTCTATTGGGGCGACGCTGAGCGGTGGCATCGATTCTTCGTCAGTGGTGTGCATGTCGCGTCGCTTGCGATCTCGCAGCGAACAACCTCTACACACGTTTTCGGTCATCTTTCCGAGTCTCCCAGAGCGAGAACTTCGACTCATCGACGAGCGCAAATACGTCGATGCCGTGGTGCAGCCGGGGGGAGTGCGCGCTCACTTCGTGCGCGGTGATGAGGTCAGTCCGCTGCGCGACGTGCAGAAGATCATCTGGCACTTGGACGAGCCGCATTTCGCGCCGAACCTATATCTGCACTGGAGAATGTATGAAGGCGCGCGCGAGGCCGGGATTCGAGTTCTCCTCGACGGCTTCGACGGAGATTCCGCTGTCAGCCACGGCTTTGGACGCCTAACGGGGCTTGCTCGGTCGGGACGCTGGGACACTCTCGAGGCAGAAGTCCTTGCCTTCAGCGCACACCACGGAAAATCCCCGAACCTCGCCCTCGAAAACTATGTGCTTCCTCACCTCGCGGACCTTGCGCGTCGGGGACGTTACCTCTCCTGGTTCCAGGCGGCTCGGAACGTGAGTAGCCGATTTGGCTTTTCACGCTCGCACCTGGCGTTCACCCAGGGTATTCGCCCGATGCTCTCGTTAGGACATGCGCAAACGCGTGGTGGGAACGCGGCGACAGAAGCATTACTGCAGCCGGCCCTCGCCGGGGTGCTGCGTAAACGCGTTCGCGAGTGGGAGCGCGCCGATCGTGGCCGCGCGCCCAAATCTGAGCGAGAGGCTCACATTCAAGGTCTTTCGCAGCCCCTGTATCAACTGACGCTGGAGATAGCCGACAAAGCGGCTGCGGCGTTTGGCCTCGAGGCGCGCTACCCGTTCTTCGATCGGCGATTGATCGAGTTCTGTCTCGGTCTGCCGGAAGAACAGAAGTTCGGCGGAGGTTGGCCACGGCTGCTTTTCCGCCGAGCCATGACTGGAATTTTGCCGCCAGCAATTCAGTGGCGGAGCACGAAATCCAATTTGTCTCCAAACTTCCATCGACAGTTCCGTGCGGTCGACGAGAGCAAGTTTGAATCACTCGATGAGGCCGCGCTCGCACCATACCTCCGCCTCGACCGGCTTCGCGCGTTGCGCAGCCACTATCGAGCGACGAGGGACCAAGACAGAGCCAAGGCGCAGGAGCTCGTGCTCTTCCGCACGATGGTTCTTGGAAAGTGGCTATCGCAAGTCGCAGATCGTAGTCCCCGTGCGCGCTCCGAGGTCGGGGCGCTATCGCCGGAAGCCGCATAACCATGTGCGCCACCGTCGACTCGGGGACCATCAGAACGTGTGCCCGCTGGGCGAGGACGATGCGGCCCTTGGCTCGTGTTGCCGTCCATGTGTCACGCGTACCGCACGCGTTGCGGTTACATCCACCCCTGACGGAGGGTACCCATGGCGGTAAAACGAAAGTGGACCTCACCCGAGGTTCGGAAGTTCGGCACGTTCGAGACAGCGACCCAGGGTTGCGACAAGACCTGGGGTACTTCGGATGGCTTCACGATGGAAGGCGTTGCAATCGTCTGCGCCGCGTCGTAAACAGCCACGAACGCGAGAAGCAACCGCACTCACCGTTGCCGCAGTGTACCGCGCTGTAACGGTGAGCAGCGGCTCTCGCTTCTGATTTTCACAGTAGCTCCCGCCGTCGTCGATGCTTCGACTCCGAATCAGCAAGCTCACACGGGCTCAGCGAACCGCGTTGCTGGTTGCCGCGCCCCTGGTCGCCGGAATCCGAATCGGACTCTGGATGCTTCCGGGTAGCGTCGTCCTTCGTCTCGTCAGCCGACTCGCACGTCGGCCCGCTTCGGCGTCCTCATCGCGCATAACGAACAGAGCCGAGATAGTCTGGGCCGTCGAGGCAATTGGTCGGCGAATCCCAGGCGCAACATGCCTCACACAGGCGATTGCGGCGAAGCTGCTCCTCGATTTGGCCGGTGATCACGCACAGTTCTGCCTCGGAGTTGCGCACACGCCTGCTGGGAGCCTCAGGGCCCACGCGTGGCTCGAACAGAATGGTCGTGCGTTACTCGGAGGGGCTGGCATTCAGTCGCTCGTACGTCTTCCCGAGCTTCCGCGCTCGGCGAACGCGTCGCCTCCTCCCAAATTGAGCTCCGCTGAGCCGTGACGACTGCTGCCGAGTTGCCATCAACTGATTCGTCTCCTGCAAGCGACCTCGCGGTCCGAACTCGCGATTATTCGGTCTTCGGTGGCGTTCTTCGCTCCGATATCGAGTTCCCTGAGCTGACAACATCCAATGAAGGCGCACTGCCGACTTGGACGATGGTCGTGCGTAACGGCGCGCCACCGAACGACGAGTTGGCTACACTCGGAGCACGACAGATCGGCGAAGAGCGATATCAGCTCGTGCGGACAACGAGCGGATTGCGATTGGTGTATTCTCATGCGGGCACCTTTGATA
>DATEGN010000194.1:0-6434 GCA_035280125.1 Gemmatimonadaceae bacterium
AGTATCGCATCATCGATTTCCGTCGCGACAAGTTCGGCGTCGTCGCGACCGTGAAGGAGATCGAATACGATCCGAATCGCTCGGCGCGCATTGCGCTCGTCGCGTACGCGGATGGTGAGCTTCGCTACATCATCCACCCGAAAGGGCTCAAGGTCGGCGACTCGGTGGTGAGTGGCCCAGGGTCAGATATACGTACGGGCAACACGTTGCCGTTAAGCGAAGTGCCCCTTGGCACGTCGGTGCATAATATCGAACTCAAGATCGCCAAGGGCGGACAGCTCTGCCGGTCGGCGGGAATGGCGGCGCAGGTCGTCGCGAAGGAAGGCGAGTACGTCACCGTGCGCATGCCGTCCACGGAAATGCGAATGATTCACGGCCGCTGCATGGCGACGATTGGCGTCGTCGGCAACGAAGAGCACGAGCTGCTGTCGTGGGGCAAGGCGGGGAAGGCGCGCTGGAAGGGCCGTCGTCCACGCGTGCGCGGCGAGGTCATGAACCCGGTGGATCACCCGCACGGTGGCCGCACGCGCGGCGGCCGCAACGTCGTGAGTCCGTGGGGCAAGAAAGAAGGCGTGAAGACGCGCAACAAGAAGAAGTCGTCGCAGAAACTGATCGTACGCGGTCGCAAACGCGGTAAGGCAACGCAATAGAGGGGCCTAGGGGCTAGGGTCTAGAGGTTAGGAAACGCCTAACGCTAGGCCCTACGCCCAAGGCCCTGACCCCTCGTCATCGAGATTCGAATATGGGTAGGAGCGTAAAAAAGGGTCCGTTCGTTCAGGAAGCGCTCACGAAGCGCGTCGAAACGATGAACTCGCGCAATGAGAAGCGCGTGATCAAGACATGGTCACGCGCGAGCACGGTGCTGCCGGAGTTCGTCGGCCACACGTTCGCGGTGCATAACGGGAACAAGTTCATTCCTGTGTATGTCACCGAGAACATGGTGGGCCACAAGCTCGGTGAGTTCGCGCCGACGCGCTTGTTCCGTGGACACACCGCCGCCGGAAAGGCGGCAGACAAGAAGGCACCCACGCCTGCTGCCGGTTCGCCAACGACGCCCGCGCCAGCGGCACCGGCCGCTTCGCCGGCGCCACGGGGAGGCAAGTAAGCGATGGCTGCCAAGAAGCGGGGCGCCGGACGGGGGACGCGCGGCGCGAAGAAGAGCACCGCAAAGAAAGCCACGGCGAAGCGTGGCGGGACGAAGCGTGGCGCGAGGAAGCAGGCGAGCGCGGGTAGTGCTGTACCCCGCGCTCCGCGCCCGGCACCGCCCACGCCGGCGCGTCAGGCACGCGCGATCCAGCGCACGACGCGCCAGTCGCCGTACAAGATGCGCCTCGTGATCGACGAGATCCGCGGCAAGGACGTCAACGCCGCGCTCAACTATCTCGCGTTCTCCAAGAAGCACGCGGCGAAGCAAATCGAGAAGGTATTGCGGTCCGCAGTAGCAAATGCTGAATCTCACGCGCGCGCCGACAACGAGCCGCTCGACGTCGATACTCTCTTCGTGAAGCACGCAATCGTGAACGAAGGCCCGAAGCTCAAGCGGTTCACGCCGGCGGCGATGGGTCGCGCCACGCCAATTCTCAAGCGCACGAGCCACGTCGAGATCGTGGTCGCGGCGCGTCAGGCAGAAGGAGTCGCTCGCTAATGGGACAGAAAACCAATCCAGTCGGTTTCCGGCTCGGCGTCTCGAAGGACTGGCGCTCGAGGTACTACGCGGGTCGTGAGCTGCCCAAGCTCCTCAAGGAAGACGAGCTGCTGCGCAAGTATCTCAAGGCGCGCCTTGGACACGCGGCGATCTCCGACATCGTGATCGAGCGCAAGCCGAGCAAAGTCGTCGTGACTTTGCACACGGGTCGGCCAGGTGTCGTCATCGGTAAAAAAGGCGCGGAAGTCGACAAGCTCCGCGATGAGCTCGCCCATCTCACCGGCAAGGAAGTCGGCATCAACGTCGAGGAGATCAAGCGTCCCGAGCTCGACGCCCAACTCGTGGCCGACAACGTCGCGAGCCAGCTCGCGCAGCGCATCTCGTTCCGGCGCGCCATGAAGCGCGCGGTGCAGAGCGCGATGCGCATGGGCGCGCAGGGCATCAAGATCAAATGCGGTGGACGACTCGGCGGCGCCGAGATCGCCCGCGTCGAAGGCTATCACGAGGGACGCGTTCCGTTGCATACGCTTCGCGCTGATATCGATTACGCGACGTCGACCGCGAAAACCACCTACGGCACCATCGGCGTCAAGGTGTGGATCTTCAAAGGCGAGAAGGTCGAGGATCGTCGTGGCACGACCTACTCGTCAGGCATGTGAGGGCTGAACGATGCTGAGTCCGAAGCGCGTCAAATTCCGCAAGATGTTCAAGGGCCGTACCCGTGGCCACGCCCAGCGTGGCAGCGAGGTGGCCTTCGGCACCTATGGCTTACAGGCGCTCGAGCCGGGTTGGATCTCCAATCGCCAGATCGAGGCAGCGCGTGTCGCCCTAACGAGGCACATCAAGCGCGGCGGAAAAGTGTGGATCCGCATTTTCCCGGATAAGCCGATCACCAAAAAGCCGGCCGAGACCCGCATGGGAAAGGGAAAGGGCTCTCCGGAAGGCTGGGTGGCCGTCGTAAAGCCTGGTCGAGTGCTGTTCGAGTTGGAGGGAGTCACGCGCGAGATCGCCGACAAGGCGATGGCGCTCGCGGCGGCCAAGATGCCGGTGCGTACCAAGTTCGTGGCGCGTGAGGAGGCGCACACCGATGCGAGCTGACGAAATCCGTGAAATGGGCGCGGAGGACATCACCGCGCGCATTCGCGACCTGGAGGAGGAGCGCTTCCGCCTCAAGTTCCGAAGTGCAACGGAGCCGTTGGAGGATCCGCTCCGCTTGCGATTGATTCGTAAGGACATCGCGCGATTGAAGACGATCGCGTCCGAGCGCGACCAGGGAATCGTGCGCCAGGCCGCGAGTACGCCGGCGCGCGCGGAGAAAAAGGGCAAGAAAGGAACGAAGACGGCGCGTCGCCCGGCGAAGAAGGGCGCGACGAAGACGAAAGCGCGCTAACCGGGGACCAGCATGGCTGACATGGCGAGAACCAACGCACGCGAGACGAGCACGCAGCGCAGCACGCGCAAGACGCGGCTCGGCGTCGTCGTGAGCGACAAGATGCAAAAGACGGTGGTGGTAGCGATCGAGCGTCGGTACCAGCACCCGGTGTACAACAAGATGGTGACGCGCACGAAGCGCGTAAAAGCGCACGATGAGGAGAACGCCGCGAAGAGCGGCGACACCGTGCGCATCATGGAGACCCGGCCGCTGTCGAAGGACAAGCGGTGGCGTGTGGTCGAGATCATCGAGCGCGCGCGCTAAGGAGAGGGAGTCACCATGATCCAACAGGAATCAATGGTCAAGGTCGCGGACAACTCGGGCGCGAAGCGCGCGCTCGTGATTCGCGTCCTGGGCGGAACGCGCCGGCGCTACGCCGGCCTGGGCGACGTCGTCATTGTTGCCGTCAAAGACGCGCTGCCGAACGGTACGGTGAAGAAGTCAGATGTCGCGAGAGCCGTCGTCGTGCGAACGGCGAAGGAGACGCGGCGCAAGGACGGCAGTTACATCCGCTTTGATGAGAACGCGGTCGTGAT
The DNA here is from genome assembly GCA_035280125.1 of Gemmatimonadaceae bacterium. GTDB lineage: Bacteria > Gemmatimonadota > Gemmatimonadetes > Gemmatimonadales > Gemmatimonadaceae > AG2. The sequence goes on from DATEGN010000194.1 coordinate 3,614, forward strand.
CATCAACGAGCAGGGCGAGCCGCGCGCAACGCGCATCTTCGGCCCCGTCGCGCGCGAGCTGCGCGACCGGAAGTACATGAAGATCGTGTCGCTCGCGCCCGAGGTCATCTGAAATGAGAATTCTCAAATACCGCAAAACCGATCGGCCGCGCGCGGTCAATCGCAAGCGACACGCCGACAATCGTGAACGCGTGAAGATGCCTGTCGTGCGCGGCGACCACGTGCAGGTGGTCCGCGGCGACGACAAGGGCAAGCGCGGCGAAGTGATTCGTGTCTACACAAAGAAGGGACGGATCACGGTGAAGGGCGTGAACATCGTGAAGCGGCATCGCAAGGCGCGCACGGCGGAGGAGCAGAGCGGCATCATCGAGATGGAGGCCCCGATTCACGTCTCCAACGTGATGCTGATCGATCCGAAGAGTGGCGAGCCGACGCGGACGCGCATGCGCATCGACGAGGACGGCACGAAGGAACGCATCAGCGTAAAGAGCGGCGACGCGATTCCGAAGCCGGTACGCTGAGCGAATTCAGGAATAGACATTATGGCAACGACGGATAAGAAAGGCGGCACCCCCGCGAAGGGTGCCCCGAAACAGAGCGGCGGCGGCAAGCCGAGTAAAGGTGGCAAGGACAAGCGCGGCGGTGAAGCGCATGCGCGTGGACCACACGCGGGCGCGCACATTCCCGCGCCACCACCGCGCTTGCGCGAGATGTACCAGGCGGAGATTCGACCGAAGCTCATGCAGCAGTTCGGCCTAACGAATCCGCACCAGGTCCCGACGCTCGAGAAAATTGTCGTGAACGTCGGCGTCGGTGAAGCGATCAAACAGCCCAAGGCACTCGACAAAGTCGTCGAAGAGCTGGCGACGATCACGGGCCAGCAGCCAGTCCGAAAAAAGGCGAAGAAATCGATCGCCAACTTCGGCTTGCGGCAGGGTCAGGAGATCGGCGCGGCGGTAACGTTGCGCGGCGCGCGGATGTGGGAATTTCTCGACCGCTTCATTTCGGTCGCCGTGCCTCGGATTCGCGACTTCCGCGGTCTCGGCACACGCTCCTTTGACGGAAGAGGCAACTATTCGCTCGGCGTCAAAGAGCAGATGATCTTCCCCGAGATCAACTACGACGACATCGAGCAGATTCACGGCATGGATATCACCTTCGTAACGAGTGCCAACCGCGACGATCTCGCGCTGGCGCTGCTGAAGGAGTTGGGCATGCCGTTCCGCGGCGACGACAAGAAGGGCAGCCGGCTCGTCTAACGCGGCTAATACCACATCTCAACGAGTACTCGCATGGCGAAGAAGTCCTGGATCGAGAAGTCGAAGCGGAAGCCGAAGTTTCAAGTCCGTGTGCACAACCGGTGCAGCCGTTGCGGCCGGTCGCGCGCCTTTCTGCGACGCTTTGGGCTCTGCCGCATCTGCTTCCGTGAGTTGGCGCTGTCGGGGATGATCCCCGGCGTGCGAAAGGCATCCTGGTAGAGGGGCTAGGGGCTAGGTGCTAGGTGCTAGAAGAGCACCGGAGCACCTGGCACCAAGCACCTAACACCTCCACGTCTCCGGATACGAGAGGAGTTTTGAATTCATGAGCATGACCGATCCGATCGCCGACATGTTGACACGAATCCGCAACGCCGTCGCGTCGCGGCATCGTCGCGTCGACATTCCGGTGTCGAGAGTAAAAACAGAGATCGCGCGCATCCTGAAGGAGAACAACTTCATTCAGGATTATCAGATGATCGATACCGACGATGGCAAGCACGTGCTGCGCGTGCGGCTCGAGTACGCGGGTACCGGCCAGCCGGTGATTCGCTCACTCGAGCGCGTCTCGACGCCGGGTCTCCGGCGATACGTCGGCGTCAACCAGATTCCGCGCGTTCGCAACGGGCTCGGACTCGCCATCCTCAGCACCTCGCAGGGGATGATGTCCGACCGCGAGGCGCGCCAAGCACGCACCGGCGGCGAGTTAGTCGCCGTCGTCTGGTAAGGAGGATTGAGATGTCACGTATTGGAAAACTCCCGATCAGCGTACCCAAAGGGGTCGCCGTCGCCGTCGACGGGAAGACGGTTCGCGTGAAAGGTCCGAAGGGCGAGCTCACGCGCCTCGTCGCCGAGGGAATTGGCGTCGCCGTCGAGAACGACACGATCAAGGTGTCACGGCCATCGGACGAGCCGAACCACAAGGCGCTGCACGGCCTAACGAGAACGCTCATCGCGAACATGGTCGAGGGCGTCACCAAGGGCTACCAGAAGCAGCTCGAGATCTCGGGCGTCGGCTACAAGGCAGAGGTACGGCCCTACGGGCTGCAGCTCGCACTTGGCTTCTCGCATCCAGTGCAGTACAAGGCGCCCGCGGGCATCAAACTCACGGCTCCGCAGCCGACGCAGATCTTCATCGATGGCGCCGACAAGGAAATGGTCGGTCAGGTCGCAGCCGAGCTCCGACAGCTTCGGCCACCCGAGCCGTACAAGGGCAAGGGAATCAAGTACGCGGGTGAACAGATCCGTCGTAAGGCGGGCAAGGCAGGAGGTAAGTAATGCCGGTGATGCGTCCACCGAAGTCGAAGGTCGAACGGCGATATCGCCGACATCTTCGCGTTCGGAAAAAAGTCAACGGCACGATGGAGCGTCCGCGCCTCGTCATTCGCCGTTCACTCAAGCACATCTACGCGCAGCTCATCGACGACTCGACGAACCGCACGCTGATGACGGTTACGAGCCAGGATCTCGACGGCAAGAAAGTCGAGAAGTCCAGCGAAGTCGGAAAGCGAATCGCCGCGCGTGCGAAGGAAGCGGGAATCAAGAAAGTCGTATTCGATCGGGCG
>DATEGN010000195.1:0-5780 GCA_035280125.1 Gemmatimonadaceae bacterium
CATATGCGGTGTGACGATAACCCGGCCGCTTCTCGACGCGTTCTGTCCCATCAACGAGTGCGGCAACCGCGGCGCGCTGGAGCACGGGATCGAGCGTCGTATAAACCTGATATCCGCCGTTCGCTACTGGAATGCCGGCGCGCTGCGCTGCCTGGCGCACCGCGTCGACGAAATACTGTGACGGCGCCGATACGCCACCATCAGGCACCGTCACAATCGGTTCTCTCTTCGCCTTCTCGGCCAGCTCGCGAGTGATATAACCCTGATCGGCCATGAGGCCGAGGATGAGATCGCGACGCTGTTTTGAGCGCGCCGGAAAGCGACTTGGATCGTACAGAACGGGAGACTTGGGCAGTCCCGCGAGTGTCGCTGCCTCGGCCAATGAGAGGCGCGACGCTGACTTTCCGAAGTAGTGTCGCGCGGCTGCTTCGACTCCGAACCAGTTGTGACCGAGGTCTACCTGATTGAGATATGCCTCGAGGATCTGCTCCTTCGTGTAGTGCTTCTCCATCTCTCTCGCGGCGCCTTGTTCGCGCAGCTTCCGCGACAGGCTCAAGTCACGTCGATCGATGATGTCGGGATGCATGTTGCCGACGAGCTGCTGCGTGATCGTGCTCGCTCCGCCACGATGCTCGCCGAAGATCTTTCCTTTGATCGCGGAGGCTACACCGATGAGATCGACGCCATCGTGTTGGTAGAAGCGCTGATCCTCGACCGCGATGAAGGCGTGAGGCAGATAGGGCGGCAACGTCCGAAGAGAAACGCTAGTGCGAAACTGGCGTCCTATTTCACCGAGAAGAGAGCCGTCGCGTGCGTGCACGAGTGACGACTGAGGCTGCGGCACGATCTGCCATGCCTGCTCCTCGCTCGGCGGAGTCGGCGCTTGCGCTTTAGGATCGGAGTTCTGCGCCGCGGCCGGGCGGGCGACGACAAGAGCTAACTGCAGCGCGCAGGCAAGGATGCCGAGTCTGTTTCGAAGAGATGTCATGCGACGAGTTCTACCCTGAACGCATAGCAAAGATACAATTAAGGCATGGCTCCACTCGTACACATCGCCATCGGCCAATTCAAGCCTCGAAAGGCAGACTTCCGCGCGAACATCGCGCGGCTCGGCGGTCTTTTCGCTCAGCTCGGCGAGCTCGATCCGTATCCGACGGTGCTCGCGTTGCCGGAGACGGCCCTGACGGGCTACTTCCTCGAAGGCGGCGTGAGAGAAGAAGCGATGACCGCGGGTGCGCTCGCGCGCGAGCTCGACGCTGCATACCACGCCGCGGTGAGATCGCCTCGAGCACTCGACGTGACACTCGGGTTTTACGAAGTCTGGAACAACAAGCTGTACAACAGCGCGATGTACGTGACCCTGGGCAACGGCGAGCCGGAGATCCGTCACGTTCATCGAAAGATGTTCCTGCCGACATATGGGTTGTTCGACGAGGAGCGTTTTGTCGAGCGCGGAACGGAAGTGCGCGCGTTCGACACGTCGTGGGGCCGCGCTGCGATGCTCGTATGCGAGGATGCGTGGCACAGCATGACAGCGACGATCGCCGCCCTCGATGGGGCACAGGTGATCTTCGTCTGCTCGGCGCCGCCAGCGCGTGGGCCGTGGCCGAAAGATGATGATGTGCCTGGACCCGCGAGCGTGAGCCGTTGGGAACGACTCACTCGCGACATCGCCGACGAGCACGGGGTCTACGTCATGCTCTCGAATCTCGTCGGGAGTGAGGGAGGGAAAGTGTTTCCCGGCTCCGCTCTGGTCGCAGGCCCCAAAGGCGAAGTGCGTGGGCGAGGCCCCTTGTGGGAAGAGGCGGTCGTGACCGCCACGATCGACCTCGCCGACGTCACCAGAGCCCGCGCCGACATGCCACTCGTGGCCGATCTCGAGGTGATGGCTCCGCATCTCGCGGCGAGCCTGGAAGCGGTGCGCAATCGAACGCCGGCAAGTCTTCGCTATGACGGACCATCCTGCGAGCCGACGATCGAACCATCGCGGGCTGCCGCGCCACGCGCGCCGGGAAAGAAGACACCTGTGAGCGAACACTCATTTCCGATCGTCGCTCTGCCGAGCAGCAAGAAGGGCCCCGTACCACTCGAGATCGACGCGAAACTCACGGCCGAATGGCTCACCGAGTTCATTCGCGAAGAGATGCGGCAGCGAGGATTCAAGACCGCGGTCATCGGCGTATCGGGTGGCGTGGACTCGGCGGTGACGGCCTACCTCGCGGCGCGGGCGCTCGGTCCCAAGAACGTCGTCGGTGTGCGGATGCCGTATCGAACATCGAGTCCGGCGAGTCTCGAACACGCTCAGCTCGTGATCGACGCGCTCGGGATGCGCGCGGAGACGGTGGATATCTCGCCGGCGGTCGATGGCTATCTCGCGCATGTGCCGGAGGCCGACGCGGCACGCCGTGGCAACGTGATGGCGCGCATGCGCATGATTACTTTGTTCGACTTGTCGGCGCAGTTCCGCGCGATCCCGTTAGGCACGGGCAACAAGACGGAGCGGATGTTCGGCTACTTCACCTGGCACGCGGACGACTCCCCGCCGATCAACCCGTTAGGCGATCTGTTCAAGACGCAGGTTTGGACGCTCGCACGGCACCTCGGCGTGCCCGAGGTGATCGTCGCGAAGCCGCCGTCGGCTGATCTGGTGGTCGGTCAAACGGACGAGGGTGACTTCGGGATTTCTTATGCGCGCGCGGACGAGTTGCTGAACTGGTTATTGAGCGGCTACAGCGGTGCGGAGCTGATCGCGCACGGATTCGATGCGGGTGAAGTGGCGCTCGTGACGAAGCGGGTCGAGAGCACACACTGGAAGCGAAAGCTGCCGACGGTGGCGATGGTATCGCCGACCGCGATCAATGAGAGCTACCTGCGGCCAGTTGATTACTGACTGCCTGCTGTAAGGTGCTTGGTGCTAGGTGCTAGAATAGAGGCGGCCGCTAGCACCTAGCTCCTAGCACCTCAAGCGATGAATGCCTCCGCTTCGATCTCGACGAGCATGTCCGGATCGATGAGCGATCGGACCTCGACCATCGATGTCGCGGGACGGATGTCGCGGAAGACTTCGCCATGGGCGCGGCCGACGGCTTCCCAGTCGCGAGCGATGTCGACGACGTAGATGCGGGTGCGAACGACATGCTCGAGCTGCGCACCGGCGCGCGTGAGCGCGCTTGTGATGTTGGCGAGAGTTTGACGCGTCTGCGCAGCGGCGTCGCCAATGCCGACGAGCTTGCCGTCGCTGCCGGTTGCTGTCGTGCCGGAGACGTGAATCCACTGACCGACGCGCACCGCACGGGAATAGCCGACGATCGGCTCCCAGGGGGTGCCGGACGAGAAGTTCTGACGGGGAACAGGGGACAGGGAGACGGGGGGACGGATTTGTTAGGCAGCGCGGGCGTACGCGAGGCTCACGGCGCGGCGGGCGCAGCGCTTGAGAGCACGGTGTACTGCGCGGGCATAGTGGATGAAATTCAGCCCCGCCCACGGATAGCGAGCGAAAAACTCAGTTGGCAGGAGATCGCCTTTGAGGCGATTACAGCGGCCGCACGCGGCGACAAGATTGCCTGGCGCGTGCACACCGCCCTTGGCCAGCGGTAGGACGTGATCGATTGTCGCGATGTCGAAGTCGAGCGGGGCGGCGCAGTACACACACCGCCGGCCGCAGTCACGCATCATTGCATGCTTGATCGCGCGCTTCTGGTGGCCGCATGGAGCGCGCGGAGCGACACGCTTGCCACGGCGGGAGGTTCGGGGGAGACGAGGAAGGCGGACGTGGTGATAGTGTCGACGTCGAGACAATTTCACCTCGCGGAAAAAGCGACGCCCCGCAACGGGAGTCGTTCCCGTGGCGGGGCGTCGCGTGAGGCGTAGAGACGCGATGTCGAAGGACCGAGCGCAAGAGCCGCTCGCGCGGCCGCTCGTCGTTATCGGGATGTCGCTTGTGAAGTCGACTCCTGATGCTCATTTCCCTCCGTGTCGCGTCGTGGCGGCCGGTTCCCGGGCACCACTCGCTTACGTACAAATGCAACGCGTACGTCTGTCCTGCAAGAGGCAGACGTTCAAGAACTCGCTTGGGTCACACGCGTTTGACAGTCCCGTTACTCACGCAACGCGCGCGTCGGCGTTCTTTCGAACCTCCTGATCACGCGGTTCCTCGAATCCATCGTGGCCATTCCAGCGACCGCGTACCGGGTCACGGAGCGCCGCGATGAGGCGAACTGCCATGGCGTCGAGCAGGGTACGATCCGGCATCTCCGAGCCGCCAAAGGGCAGCGGAATATCGAAGCCGTCTTCCGCGCGACGCGGGATGAGGTGCACGTGATAGTGGAACACGTCCTGACCCGCCGTCTTTCCGCTGTTCACGACGATGTTCATATCGTCGACTTTGGTGACCTTGCGAATCACTCCTGCGAGCTTCATCGAGACCTCGAAGAGATGCATCGCCAGCTCGGGCGGCGTGTCGACGAGTGACTCGTGGTGTTGCCTCGGCACTACGAGAACGTGGCCTGGATTCACCGGCTGAATGTCCATGAACGCCAGCGCATCCGCGTCCTCGTAGCAGATAGACGCCTCCCCCGCACCGTGAATCAGATCGCAAAAGGTGCAATGCACATCTGCCTTACGCATTCGACATCCTCTCGGTGGGAGTTGTTACCGGGGTGCAAACGCAGGTCGAATGCCAGATGCGTGGGGCGTGGTGCGTGGGGCGCCGGCTGCGGCTTCGGAGCAGGGGCTCCGGGCCGCGGGCCGATTGCCCGAGCGATCCCGACGCGCCACGCGCCACGCTCCACGCGTTACTTTATGGCGTCGCCCTTTAGACATGGAGATTTGCCCGGGCCATGGCCACACAGACGCGAGCCGAGCGCAAGAGCGCCGGCGGCCTTTCTACGGATCAGCTGGTTGGCGCTTATCGAACGATGCTGCTGTCGCGGCGCATCGACGACAAAGAGATCCAGCTCAAGAGTCAGAACAAGATCTTCTTTCAGATCTCAGGCGCCGGCCACGAAGCCATCTGCGTCGCCGCTGGCCTCGTGCTGCGTCCGGGCAGTGACTGGTTCTTTCTCTACTATCGGGATCGCGCGCTCTGTCTCCAGCTCGGCGAAACGCCGACGGAGATGCTGCTGTCCGCGGTCGGCGCCGCGGCGGACCCGAACTCCGGTGGCCGCCAGATGCCGAGTCACTGGGGGAAGAAGGACCTGAACATCGTCTCCGTTTCCTCACCGACCGGTACGCAGTTCCTCCAGAGCGTGGGTGCGGCCGAGGGAGCCTTACGAGCAAAGCTGCTCGGAATCACGGAAGGGTTTCAAAAAGACGAAATCGTCCTCTGTACCACGGGCGAGGGTCAGACGAGCGAAGGCGAATTTTGGGAAAGTCTAAACACTGCATGCAATCTGAAGCTTCCCATCGTCTATCTTGTCGAAGACAACGGTTATGCGATCTCGGTTCCGGTCGAGGTGAACACAGCCGGCGGATCGATATCGAAGCTCGTGAGCGGATTTCCGAATCTCTTCGTGCAGCAAGTGGACGGCTGTGATCTGGTCGCGAGCCATGATGTAATGCGGAAGGCCGTCGAGCATGCGCGCAAGCGAAAAGGGCCTGCGCTGGTTCATGCGAAAGTCATTCGACCGTACTCGCATTCGCTGTCCGACGACGAGAAGCTGTATCGTCCGCCCGAGGAGCGTCAGGCGGACGCAGCCGTGGATCCGGTAATCGCGTTCCCGAAATGGCTGATCGCCGAGGGGCACGCGACGGAGAGCGACATTCAGCGAATTCAGCAGGAA
>DATEGN010000196.1:0-9628 GCA_035280125.1 Gemmatimonadaceae bacterium
CGCAATATCGCGTATGCGTCCAGCCGCGTGCTGCCCCACGACGTCTTGCGATTGATCTGCGGACCTAAATTGATCGGAAGTCCCTCGACGCGGTTGTACGCGCCCGCTGACGCGATTTGCAGCTTGCTCCAGCTTCGATCAGCTCGACGATGCTCCCAACGCCGCCACCACGGATCGCCGGTGTCAGCGAGCGTATCCCTCTCCGCGATGATCTGATCTCCGTCCTGGCGATATCGCAGCGGCTCGCGATAGATCCTGATCTCGCCACCGATATCCGCGAGATCGCGTCCCTCCACGTCACCGCCGACGACGAGCAAATCACCATCGATGCGCGCCGATGGGCGAAGGATCACATCCGAATTCAGCGCGATCACCCGTCCGGTTACGTGACCGCCGATGGTCAGCGGGCCATTGAGCACCGCAACGTCGCCAAAGATCTCGCGGCCGCGCTCGATCTCGAGCGGGCCGCTCAGCCGAAGCCCCGTGCTGGCGTTGAACAGCGCCGCCGCGTCACGCGCCACATCGGCTGGCAATCCGCGCCGCACGAGTACCGTGTCAGCCGAGGTAGGATTCTGGCCGGCGGCGACCGCGATGTACGCCGGCACCAGCGCCGCCGCGATCGCCAAAGAAGTCCGCATTGCTACTCCATCGATTGAAGGGTCCGCCCATCGTTGGGCACCCCACGTACCCACCAGCGCCCCGATTATAACGATCAGTCAGAGAAAGAGTTGCCTATCGCGACGCACGTCGGCCCAGCTAAGCGCTGTCCCCCGCAGGCCACAGCCCGTGCGTGTCGCTCCGACATCACTCTTCACCACCTATTGAAATACCGAGTCGGCGCATTCTTCGATAGAGATTGGGACGATCCGTCTTCAGCCGTCGCGCGGCTTCGGCGACATTGCCGCTTGCCATCGAGAGCGCACGTGTAATCAGCATTTTCTCGTACTCGTCCAGGGTGTCGCTGAGCGACGCATCGAGCGACGCTGGGTCTGGAAGTGGGGGAGCGGGTGGCGCACCACGTCGCCCATCGCCATCGATCGCGAGCACCGCGGAGACATCTTCTGCTTCCACTGGCAAGCCTGCATGAAGAATCGCCAAACGCTCGATGATGTTCGCGAGCTCACGAATATTTCCCGGCCAGCGATGCCGGGTCAGAATCGCTATTGCGCCTTCGGTCCAGCCAGGCTGAGCTTGCCCTGTGCGCATCCGATGCAGCGCTGAGAAGTGGCGAACGAGCGCTGGGATGTCGCTCGGCCGCTCCCGTAGCGGCGGCAACGGAATCGGAATGACATTCAGGCGAAAGAACAAGTCTTCGCGAAAGGTCCCCTCGTGCACACAGCGGCCGAGATCCTTGTTCGTCGCGGAGAGAATACGGACGTCCACTCGGATCGGCTTTCCACCGCCCACGCGCTCGATCTCCTTCGCTTCGATGGCACGAAGCAGTTTTGCCTGAGCCTCGGGCCCGAGGTCACCCACCTCGTCGAGAAGCAGCGTGCCCGTGTGCGCCAGCTCGAACCGCCCAATTCGACGGTCGGTCGCGCCGGTAAACGATCCCTTTTCGTGTCCGAACATCTCGCTCTCGACGAGATCACGTGGAATCGCGGCGCAGTTGACACGAATGAACGGTCTATCGCGGCGAGAGCTCGCGCCATGAATCGCGGCAGCAACCAGCTCCTTGCCAGTTCCCGACTCGCCGGTGATGAGTACTCGCGAATCAGTCGGTGCCACGCGCGCGATCAGCTCGCGCACCCGCATCATTGCCGGGCTGTCACCGATCATGTCACCGCTCAACCCATATTCTCGCCGCAGCGACTTCGCTTCCCGCCGAACCTGGCGCAACTCCAACGCCGAGCTCAGGGCGAGGAGAACGCCCTCGGGGCTCAGCGGCTTTTCGAGAAAGTTGAATGCGCCAAGCTTGGTTGCGCGCACGGCATCCGAAAGCCCCGCGCGACCGCTCATCATCACCACGGGCACGTCCGGCAGCTTCTCGCGCATGTGCGCAAGCGTCGCCATACCATCCATATCGCCGGGCATCATCAGATCGAGCAGCAGGACGTCCGGCTCGCTCTCGAGTGCGCGCTGCAAGCCGGAGGCGCCGTCCTGCGCGTCGCGTACCTCGTAGCCCTCGGCGCCAAGCAGCGCGCCGACCATGCGCCGAATATTCGGCTCGTCGTCGACGATGAGAACGCTAGGCATTTGCGCTGCCGCGAGCACCGGGCAATGCCTTCGGTTCGACCATCAGCTTCGTGAGATACCGCTGCGACTCGGAGATGCGCTCGACCTCGATGGCGACGGCTTCGACCGCCTGCTCGATGCGCTCGAGCCGATTCTGCACGTCTGCCGGAATCGGCGCCATGACCGGTGGACGGTCGATCAACCGGCGAATGAACGCGCGGATGATCGGAATGCCGAGCGCGATCGCTGCGATCGTTATGCAGAGGGTCTTGAACGCCTCGAGCACAAACGGCGCAAGTTCGCCCGGTGGGAACGGAAAAGGCGGCGGCCCCTGCATGACCGTCATCAGCATTCCAGTCGTTAGGTGCATGGATAGCATCTGCTGAAACTAGCGCCCTGGGTCGCGCGATGGGGTGATCGGATCGCTCGGCTCCGCGCGCTGCGCAAGCAGCTTCGTCGTGAAACGCTGTCCCTCGGAGATTCGCTCCACTTCCACAGCGATAGAATCGATCGCCTGCTCCATGCGCTCGAGCCGCGCGAGCACGTCGCTTGACATTTTCGGTGGACCCTGTTCGACGCGCCGCGCGAATGCACGGGCGAGGGGAACGCCGATCGCCAAGATGGCGACCATGGCGAAGGCTCCAAGGGGAACGACAAACGGACTAACCATCGAGCGCCTCTGGGCTGCGATCGTTGACGGGAAGAACAAATCGAATCGTCGTGCCGACACCGGGCTGGCTCTCCGCGCCAACCGAGCCACGATGCGCCAGCACGGTCTGCCGGGCGATCGCGAGGCCGAGCCCCGTGCCGCCGGGTTTAGAAGTCACGTACGGCTCCCAGATCCGTCCGAGCTGTTCCTTCGGAATGCCGCATCCACTGTCGGCGACCGCGATCTCGACGCCGCTCCTCGTACCGCTCCCGTTGCCTCCTCCGTTCCCAGCTGTGCCGTTCCGCTCGTGACTCCATTGAATCGAGAATGGACGAACGCGAACCGTGATCTGCGCCTGGCGCTCGGACGGCACGGTGCGGCATGCATCGACTGCGTTCAGAATGACGTTCGAGAGCGCACGGGCCAGGGCATCATGGTGACCGTGAATCATTGGCGTCCCGTCATCGACGTCGACGTCGAGCGAGATGTCCGTGGGTACGGTCGACCGCGCCGTATATCGCACGAGCTCGCCCACGTCGATCGGAGCCTGCGGACCCTCTGGCAATCGGCCGAACTGCGAGAAGCTCCGCGCCATGGCTTCGAGCCGCCGCGATTCCACATCCAAGACGTCGACCGTTTCGACGAGCGACGGTGGAAGCGTCGGCAGATCTCGCCGGAGTCGCTCGACAGCGAAGCGAATTGGCGTGAGTGGATTCTTCAGCTCATGCGCAACCTGCCGAGCCGATTCCCTGAGCGTCGCGGCGCGCTCCGCTTCGATGGCGCGGGCACGTCCGAGCTCCAGCTCGCGCGACATGTCACGCATTCGTTGGCGGAGAACCTCGAATTCCGGCGCACCGCGCCGCGGCGGGCCCTCCGGTAGTGGCTGGCCCCGGCCAATCCGCTCCGTCCAGCCAACGAGCTCCTGTAATGGGCGGCTCATGTTGCGGCTGAGATGCCCCGCGACTCGCGATGCCAATAAGGTCAATAACAAAAAGGAAACGAGCGCGGCCGCGAGTGCACGAACGGCCGCTGTCTTGTAGATGTAGCTCGCTCTCCTCGCCTGAAGGGCATTCTCTCCAAGAGTGCTTTCGAATTGGGCGAGTGCTTTGCGCTCGTCGGCCGTAAGTGGCGCATTGCGCGCGACACCAAGAGCTCGGTTTCCGGAGGCGGCGACACTATCCCATGCCGCTTGCGCCCCCACGAGCTTCAACGCCCAATAGCTCGTGATCCCGCCCGATAATGTGAGCACGATCGACGGGATGAGGGCGAACGACAGGAGGATGGTAAAGAGGCGACCACGAAACCCAACTCGCTTCACTGGCACCTCTTACGCGCAGGCTTGAATGGCAGTTTCGTGAAGAAACATACCGACGGTACACAGAGCCAACCACCCACGACTACGACCTCGCATCATGAAGACGCACACCGATTACCTCACCTTCAATACAAAGCAGCGACAGGAAATCATCGACATCACTGACAACGTCGAGGAGTGCCGGGCCGCAGCGGATATCGACGATGGTCTGGTGCTCGTGTCGGCGATGCACATTTCAGCATCAGTATTCGTCAACGATCACGAGCCGAATCTCTGGCAGGACATCCTTCGGTGGCTCGAGCAAGACGTCGCGCCCTGGGATCCGGGCCGCTATCGACACAATAGTGGTACGGGGGAGGACAACGCTGCCGCCCACCTGCGATCGATCACGATCGGGCACGAGGTCATCGTCCCGGTCACGAAAGGGCGGCTGGATCTCGGTCCCTGGCAGCGGATTTTCTATGGCGAATGGGATGGCCAGAGGCCCAAACGAGTCATACTAAAGGCCATGGGGATGTGACGCGTGAGCAAAACTGCTAGCTCGAAATGAGTTACGGTCTTTCACGTAGGGCCGTCCACACTTAGATTATGGCGCGACTCTCGGTGCGCCCAAATGGTCGACCGTCAGTCTTTGAAATCGCTCAGCGCAAGTGAAGTGTGACGCGGCACCGGCGAGACGTGCGCGGAGACGTCGCTGTACGCCTCCACGACCCGTCGGGTCGCCTCGCCTCACCTCACTGCCGGCAGATGCGCGAGCGGCTGACTCGTCTCGCATTTCCTGCGAGAGTGCTGGCCGCGGGACGCGCAGAGAGCACAACCCGCAGAGAAGTTCATGAACGGACGCCACCCGCGCACTCCCGCTTCGAGCCCCGCGTCACGCACGCAGGGCGCCCTCATTCACCGTGGTCCCGGCGCAATCGCCGCAAGCCACTCCCTCGCAGCCCCGTTTGTCCACGCGCCGAACGCCGCGCTGCTCATCGACTTCGACAATGTCACGATGGGCATTCGCTCCGATCTCGGAAAGGAGCTACGAACGCTCCTCTCGTCGGACATCATCAAGGGCAAGGTCGCGGTGCAACGCGCCTACGCAGATTGGCGACGCTACCCTCAGTACATCGTGCCGCTGTCCGAAGCGTCGATCGATCTGATCTTCGCGCCAGCGTACGGGTCGTCGAAGAAGAACGCGACCGACATTCGCCTCGCCATCGACGCCCTCGAGCTCGTTTTTACTCGCCCAGAAATTGGAACGTTTATTTTGCTCTCCGGCGACTCTGATTTTTCGAGCTTAGTTATCAAGCTCAAAGAGTATGGCAAGTATGTAATCGGAGTTGGCATTCGCGAATCGTCAAGCGATCTGCTCGTTCAGAATTGTGACGAATACTACAGCTACAACGCCCTGGCTGGTCTGGTAAAGGCGAGCGAAGAGGAGCCAGCACGCAAGTTCGATCCATACGAGCTGGTTAGCGAAGCCATAACGCGGATGAAGCGAAATGGCGACGTTATGCGCTCGGATCGTCTGAAGCAGGTCATGCAGGACATCGACCCGGCCTTCGACGAGAAGAACCTCGGCATGTCCAAGTTCTCTCGCTTCGTGCAGCAGGCGCACGAGCGCGGCCTGCTTTCGGTAACGAAGCTCGAGAATGGGCAGCTCGAGGTCGGACCACCGGCGACGACGACGATACCGGAGGTTCGCGCCGCGCTCACGCCACTCGAGCCGGTCGAAATCGAGCGTCCAAGCGCGCCCTCTGATGGCGTCGTACAGCGTGAAGCAGCCGAGCCGACCGAGGAGCGAGAGGAACGTGGCCGACGTGGCCGACGCGGCCGTGGCCGTGGTCGCGGCCGGGAACGAGAGGAGCGTGGTCGTACAGCTTCGGCTACACCTCCGGCGGGCGCCGATCTGCCAGCACCGCTCCGTCTTGCCGAGGAGCCTGTGACTCCAACCGCCGACGTCATCGGTGCCAACGGCGAGCGCCTAACTCGCAATGAAGCATTCGATCTCGTTCGACGCGCCGTCGAGACGCTCACCACCGACGACGAGGATACGACCAGGGCCAGTGCCGTTAGGCAGCGTGCCCGCGAGATTCTCGGCCGAGACAGCGAGAGCCTGAACGAGCGGATGTTCATCCGGATCCTCAAGGACGCGCATGATTCCGGTGTGATCGATCTCCGACGTCGCGGCGATGACTTCGAGGTGGCGCGAGCCGTCGAGGCGCTGCCCGTCGCCGATCAGGTTGCGCGTGCGGATGCCGCGGCGGCAACGCCGCGTCCCGCGTTAGGTGCGACGGCACCGCGCCTTGGCATGGGGCCGCGCGGTGCAGGTGGTCGCGCGCGGGGTCGGCTCGATGGTCCACCGCCGGAGCTGCTCGCTGTGGGAGTCGTCGACGAACCTGCGGCTCCGCGCGAGACCGAAGGTAGTGCCTCCCCGCTAGTCGAGCATTCAGCACCTGCACCGGAGCCGGTCGAGCCGCGAGCGGCCGAGGCTGAGACGGCGAGCGGTACCGAGGAGCAGCCGCAGCGAGGCGGTCGGAAACGTGGTGGACGTCGCACACCCGCGGCTTCGATGGAGGTGGTCGCCGCCGCTCCCGCGGAAGCGCCGACACCCACGCCGGCGCCAGCGGCGAGAAAGTCCCGCGCTCGCACTGCGGCGAAAACAGCGCATCGACGCGCGCGAACCAAGAAAGCTCCGAAGACCGAGAATTGAGGGGAAGCGCGCCAACTGCACGCCGGGCCTCGACGCCTCGCACCGTCCTGCCTCCCGAATTCTATGAACGTCCGACGGAGCTCGTCGCGCGCGAGCTCCTCGGGACCATTCTGGAATGCCGAACTCGCGAGGGAGTAGCGAGCGGACGCATCGTCGAGACCGAGGCGTATCTCGGAGAGCATGACCTGGCCTGTCATGCAGCGGCGGGACGTACGGCGCGGACCGATCCTCTGTACGGTCCACCTGGCATCGCGTACGTCTATTTCATCTATGGCATGTACTGGTGCTTCAATGCCGTTACACGCGCGAAGGACGAGCCAAGCGCGGTCCTCGTGCGTGCGCTCGAGCCGATTAGTGGCATGGATCTGATGCGCGCCCGACGCGGTCTTCGTGCACGTCGCGACGTCGATCTTACCAATGGACCAGGGAAGCTCTGCCAGGCGTTAGGCATCGACTCGCGTCACAATCGCACGTCACTGCAGTCTCCGCCTCTCGTCATTCGCCGCGGCGTCGATGTGCCTCGTCAGGCGGTGACGGTCACGCCGCGCATCGGCATTTCTCGGTCGGCCGACTGGCCGCTGCGTTGGTTCATCTCGGACAATGCCTACGTCTCCAAGACGCCAGCGAGCTTTCCGCGTTTAACAGCGGATTACTGATCCCCGAACGGGTTGCTGATCAGTGAGTGATAATTGGTGTCGCCCCAAAGAAGAACGCCCGCGTCGTCGAAACGCGGGCGCTCTTCTTGGTCCAAGAGCTTTCGGTTGCTAGTCCCTGCTGATCGAGCTGCCGACGTTGTATCTGAGGCCAGCCTCATACGTGAGGTGGAATGCCTTGCCGTTGTAGAGGAACATGTCTTTCTGAGCAGGACTTGCCGTTCCCTGGAAGAAGACGGAGAAACCAATCAGTCGCAGCTGGCTTCCAGCGACAAAGTACGGTGATGCGCCCGTACGCAATTCGGTGATGTACGACTGCGTTGCATTGTACTCGTCAATAGACGAGAAATTGTTATTCGCGGGCGCAGCGCTGCTGATTTGCTTGATCGAAAAGCCGATTCCGGCGTATGGATGGACGTACGCGTTGCTGCCCGGGAAGATCATCGCCGCCACATCCAGTCGCCGCATGTTCTTCAGATTGATGATGTGCGGGATCGTGTCCGACGGACTCATGTTCGTGAGGATCGCCGCCTGATCGGTGAAGAACGCCTCGGAGTAGGAGAGGTAGAGACCACCGTGACTTCGAGTGATGAGCCATTCGATTCCGCCGAGCGGCGCTTGGCGATGAGTCGTCGTCCCGGAGTTGTAGTCCATACCGCCTGCCTTCACGCCCCAGAACCACGCGTCTTTGAATGAGCTTCCCAACTGTGCCGTCCCAACGCGCGGCAAAGCGACGATGATCGTCGCTGCGGCTGCTAGGGCACGGGTGATTCGCATACGAATCCTCGATTCTGAGGTGCGTGTGGTGGTCAGTGATCAACGAGCCACCAAGGGCGGGCTCGTGATGGGTGATCGGTGGCTGGTAGCTCTTCGACTCCTGCGAGATGCTCGCGGGCTCTCGGAACCACCAGCCACCAGCAACCATTCACCAATCACCCTGCTGTTCGGACGCGTAAAAGCGCCAAGGCGTCACGGTTTGCCCTTTCGCGCGCTGGACGCATACTATGGGAAGAGAGGACAGGCTCGCAGCCCAAACCGGGGTGCGCAGGTCCATCAAGCCATTCCGGATTGCTGCCACGGAGGCCCTATGTCGTCGATTCTCCCGGGAGCGCGTGAGTTTCTCACCCCGGTTTACGGCACCGTTTTTGGGCAGCGTTCGTCGGTCGTTCACAGACTCAAGGAGGGCGACAAGCTGATTCTCGTCCCCGACCCACCAGGTATCGATCAGCCAAATGTCTGGGTCCACGCACGCGGCGGAGATGTCGTCGGACACCTTTCGCCCGACGTGAACTCTTGGCTCGTTCCAACGATGTTCGGCGGCGAACGTTACACTGCCGAAGTAAGTCGCGTCGCCGGCGATGACGTGGCGAGTTGGAAGCGCCTCGTCATCACCGTGCGTTCCGCTCGATGATCGGAGTGGTTCGTTGTCAGTCGTTGGTAGTTGGTGTGGTGATACCAACCACCAATAACCGACTACCAACAACCACCACCATCAAATGATCTTGAGCTGCCGGCCGACTTTCTTGAACGCCCGAATCGCGGTCTCGAGGTCGTCGCGCGAGTGCGCAGCCGAGATCTGGCAACGAACGCGCGCTTGGCCCTGGGGCACGACGGGATAGCCAAATCCTGTCACGAACACGCCTTCGTCGAGCAGCATATCGCTCATCTGTATTGCTGCCGCTGTTTCGCCGACGATGATCGGAATGATCGGTGTCTCGCCAGGCAGTGGTTTGAAACCGGCCTCGATGATCTGCTCGCGGAAATAGTGCGCGTTTTCGCGGAGTGTCTCGACACGTTCCGGATGTTGCTCGATCAATCGCACGGCGGCCAGCGTACTCGCGGCAACTGTCGGCGGCAGCGCATTCGAGAAGAGCTGTGGACGTGATCGTTGCGTCAAATAGTCAGTGAGCGCCGCGGAACCGGCGACAAACCCACCCGCCGCGCCACCTAGTGCTTTCCCGAGTGTCGATGTGATGACATCGACCTCGCCGAGCAATCCGTAGTGCTCCGCTGTGCCGCGTCCATTTTTACCGAGCACACCCGTTGCGTGCGAATCGTCGACGAGCACGACTGCATCGTGCGATCGTGCGATCTCGAGAATATCGGGAAGCTTCGCGATCGCGCCCTCCATCGAG
>DATEGN010000197.1:0-3797 GCA_035280125.1 Gemmatimonadaceae bacterium
TCGACGAAATCCACGCAATTGCCGGAACAAAGCGCGGCGTGCACCTCGCGCTCACTCTCGAGCGTCTGGAGCAGTTGTGCGAGCACAGTCCGCAGCGAATCGGACTCTCGGCGACGCAACGACCGCTCGACGAGATCGCACGCTTCCTCGGCGGCAGCCGCGACGGCGCGTTTCGTCCGGTGACCATCGTCGATTGCGGTCTGGTGAAGCAGACCGAGATCTCGATCGAGTCGCCAGTCGAGGACTTGGGCCATGTTCCTGGCGGTACGATATGGCCATCCGTTGCACCTCTCGTTTTGCGTCACATGCGCGGCGCTCGCACGACGATCGTGTTCGTCAACAATCGAGCGCAGGCCGAGAAGATGGCTGCCCGGATCAACGCGCTCGCTGGAGAGGAGCTCGCGTCGCCTTACCATGGCTCACTCTCGCGCGAACGTCGGCTCCTACTCGAAAGCGCGCTCAAAGCAGGGAGACTGAAGGCGCTCGTGAGCACGAGCTCACTCGAGCTCGGAATCGATATCGGCACCGTCGATCTCGTGCTGCAGTTACAGAGTCCTAAACGGGTGGCCACCGCGCTCCAGCGCGTGGGGCGAGCGGGACACACGCTCCAAGCGGTGAGTCGGGGCGTTTTCGTGCCAACCTTCCGAGACGATGCGGCGGAGATGCTGGCCATCGACCGTGGGATGCGCAGTGGCGACGTCGAGCCGACGCGCGTGGTGCAGAATGCTCTCGACGTGCTGGCGCAGGTCATCGTCGCCGCCGTCGCGATCGACGACGACTGGACGAGCAGCGATCTCTTCACGCTCGTCAGGCGAGCCTACCCGTATCACGCGCTCACGCGCGCCGCGTTCGACGAAGTGCTGGTGATGCTCTCGGGCAAATATCCGTCCGACGTCGCCGCCGAGCTCGAGGCACGCATGGTGTGGGACCGGACGACTGATCGTCTGACGCCGCTGCGCAGCGCGCGACTTGTTGCGGTCGTCAATGGCGGGACCATTCCCGATCGCGGCCTCTACGCCGTGAATCTTCCCGACCGCACTCGACTTGGGGAGCTCGATGAAGAGTTCGTGCATGAGACCCGCATCGGCGACGTCTTTCAGCTCGGCTCATCGACCTGGCGCGTCAGTGCGATCGAGCACGATCGGGTGATCGTGACGCCGGCACCGGGCGCACCGGCACGGATGCCCTTCTGGCACGGCGAGTACGCCGCACGCTCCGCGCATCTCGCTCCTCGCGTCGGCGCGCTCCGGCGTCAGCTCGACCAAGCGCGGACAGAGCCCGATATCGCTGCGATCGCTGCCGAGTACGAATGCGACAAAGCGACAGCGCAATCACTGGCCGAGTATGTCCACCAGCAGCGTCTCGCAACAGGGGTCGTACCGGACGACAAGGTCCTCGTCATCGAACACTTTCGCGATGAGACAAACGCCGTTCGGATTGTGATTCACGCTCCATTCGGAGGCCGCGTCAACGCTCCATGGGGAATCGCACTCGCCGCGCGCGTGCGCCGTGCACTCCGCGGCGGCGGTTCTAGATGCGCGCCGGGTACGGACGTGCAAGTGCAAACCACGGACGACGGTATCATGCTGCGTCTTCCGGATCTCAATGGCCCGGTGCCCCTCGACGCACTGCGCGCTCTCGCGCCTGACGAGGCAGAGAGATGTGTGCTCGAGGAGATTGGAGAATCCTCACTGTTCGGGGCGCGCTTCCGCATGAACGCCGCGCGAGCCTTACTCCTGCCGCGTGGCAATCCAAGGCGACGTATGCCGCTCTGGCTGCAGCGACTGAAAGCGCAGGATTTGCTGCAAACAGTGCGTGAGTTCCCGTCCTTTCCCATTCTCGTCGAGACCTATCGCGACGTGCTTCAAGACGCGTTCGACATGCCGGCTCTCATGGACGTCCTTCGGGCTTTGCAGTCGGGCGGCCTCGAGATGCGTGACGTGTCGACGGCGGTTCCCTCTCCTTTCGCGGCCACTTTACAGCTCGGCTTCGTCATGGATTGGATGTATGCGGACGACACGCCGCGTGCCGAACAGCGCGCCGCGATGCTTTCTCTCGATCGCGGCTTACTGGATGAGTTGTTAGGCGGCGAGGGTGCCGCCGCCGATCAAGGTACACTCCGCTCGCTCGAGGAGCTGTTGAGGTTGCGGCGAGGAACCGCGCCAACGCGTCAGGCGCGCACCGCGGACGAACTGGCCATCCTTCTCGACCGCTCGGGTGACCTAACGGTCGCCGAGCTCGCGGAACGCGTTGCGACGGGGGCAGTGATCGGCGACCCGATGAGTGAGCTACTGCAATCCGGGAGAGCCATCGCGGTCGGCATACCGTTGGGGAACGGGGAAATGGAGCAACGCCTCATCCTCGCGGATTCCTTTCCTCGTTATGTCGCGGCATTCGGCGACGCGGCAATGGCGACTGTGGGTCTCGGACCAGAGTTGGTGCCGACGGCGGTGACTGCCGCGATACCAGCGCCGCTGCGTCGAGCAACGGTGACGCGCGCTGCCGCACGACGTGAGCTGTTGGCTCGGTTCGTTGCCCTCAAAGGACCCTTTACGGTCGAAGACGTTAGTCAGCGCTACGACCTGGCGTTGCACGCGGTGACAACGCAGCTCGAAGACTGGACCGCGGCAGGCAAGCTCGTACGCGGCAATTTTGCTCTCGAGAGTGGTCAGGCTCCGACGCAGCGCTGGGTGTCTCGCCGTCTCCTGGAGCACGCGCGTCGCCGGGAGCTTGCCTCTGCGCGGCGACAGATCGAAGCCGTCGACATCGAGGCGTTTGCGCACTTTCTTCAGCGGTGGCAGCATCTCGATCCATCGTCTCGCCTCGAAGGCTCCGATGGTACGGCTGCCGCCGTCCGCCAACTCTATGGCATCGGTCGGCCCGCGGACGCGTGGGAGCGCGAGTACCTGCGGCATCGCGTAAACGACTACGACTCCGAAGCGGTCACGCGACTCTGCGCGACGGGAGAGGCCGTTTGGGTCGGCGGCTCCAGCGACTCGGCCGGCAATGAGAGCGGCGCGGCCCTGGTGCAACTGCGATTCGTTAAGCGTGGGAGCGCGCGCGCCTGGCTCACCGAGCCCGCCGAGAACGGCCCGGTACTGAGTGAGAACGCCGAGCGCGTCCTTCAGACACTGCGCTCCGAAGGTGCTTCGTTCTTCGATGACCTCACGCGTTCGACTGAGCTCGGTGCGCGCGCCACGCGAGACGCACTCAAAGAGCTTGTCGGCGCCGGTCTCATCACGAACGACACGATGGAATCGCTCCGACACGTCGTGCGGTGGCGTCCCATCGTGTCAGCCCGAATTCGTAATCAGCCCGATCCTACGCGATGGCTGCCATCGGATTTTTCTCCTTCGGCGAATCGCCCTGTCGTCCAGCGCCGCCCGAATCTCCGGCGGCTACCGAAATGGCGGCCGCCGTCGCATGAGCGGCTAGATCCTGGCGCTGCAACCTGGCCGGGGCGATGGTCACTGGTACGAACGAACGGCATTCTCGGAATATCGGATGATGAGAGTATTCTCGCCGAGACCGTCGCTCGACAGTGGCTCGATCGGTACGGCGTCGTCACGCGCGATTGGTGGAAGCGCGAGCATCCCACGACACCATGGCGCGCGATCTATCGTGAGCTCAAACGACTCGAGTTCCGCGGTGACGTGCGGCGCGGCTACTTCGTGCGCGGGCTCGCCGGTGCACAATTCGCTTTGCCGTCAGCCGTGGAGTTGCTTCGCGCGAGCGGCCCACCGGCCGCCTCGGCCAATGGCGACGCCCCCGCCTCGCATCCTCTCGTCCTCATGGCC
>DATEGN010000198.1:0-3750 GCA_035280125.1 Gemmatimonadaceae bacterium
TTCTTCTCCTCGGCACTCGCTCAAGATCTCACATACACGTTAGGCTGGGCTCTTTTTGCGGTGGCCTTGCTTGCCGCTGGTATCATCGCACACAGCAAGCCTGGGCGCATCGCCGCGATTGTCCTCTTGAGCGTCGCAATGGGCAAGTGTGCCTTTCACGACCTCTGGCGATTAGGAGGTCTATATCGTGTGGGCTCGCTCGTCGGTATCGCCTTCTGCGCGCTGCTCATTACGGTTGCGTTGCAGCGGTTCGTCCTCACATCGCGCGCCGAACCATCGGAGGCCGTATCGTGAGAAGGCTTGCATACGGTGTCGCGTTATGTATCTGCGCCGCCGTTGTCCTCCCGGCACAGAGACTGGAGCGCCCCGTCGTTCCAGGCGGCGCCGGCCCAAACCGGCTCACCCTCGACGC
This sequence comes from Gemmatimonadaceae bacterium, assembly GCA_035280125.1. Lineage (GTDB taxonomy): Bacteria > Gemmatimonadota > Gemmatimonadetes > Gemmatimonadales > Gemmatimonadaceae > AG2. The sequence goes on from DATEGN010000198.1 coordinate 413, forward strand.
CTCGCTCCTCGCTGGCGCTCAGCCATTTCACGTCGCGGATGTCTCCTCAGCGGAGGGGCGCGCTGCCGTAGCAACCGGTGGCGCCGGCGACCTTCGGCTGTTCGACGCCGCTAATAAGGAAGTACCGTATCTTCTCATCACGCCGCAGGTCGAGCCTGAGTGGCGTGGTGGACGAATCCTTCGCGTAGAGCCCACCAAGCTCTCCAGCAGCTTCGAGGCGGACCTCGAGCAGCTTCTGCCGATCGACCGCGTGCGACTCGAAGGATTACCCGCACCATTTCTGAAGCGCGTCCGCCTCGAGGGAAGCGGCGATCGCTTGCATTGGACGCTCCTCGTCGCCGACGGGACGCTATTCGATCTGCCCAACGAGCAACTCGAGCTCACGGCCCTCGACTTCACCGCTGGACGCTACCGATACCTGCGCCTCACCTGGGACGATCGTTCCAGCGCGCGCATGCCGCTTCCGCGTCGCGTGAACGCGCGCATCGCCTCGGCGACGCGTGGTCCCGCCCCTCTGCGTACCGCGGTCGTTGTCGAGCGTCGCCCCAGCGAGCCCGGAAAGAGTCGCTTTCGCATTCAGCTCCCGGGCGCCCATTTGCCCATCGTCGCCATTGAGTTGAATGTCGCGGCTGGAAACGTGCTCCGGCCGGCGCGCATCACCGAAGGCCGATTGGATGGCGGTACCGTCGTGCCCACTGAGCTCGGCGCGGCGACGCTGCGTCGCTCTGTGCGCGACGGTCTTGCGGCTGCCTCGCTTCGCATACCGATATCACCGCCCAGCGAGGCGCAGCTCGAGCTGTCAGTGGACGACGGCAATAACCCGCCGCTCGACGTCACCGGCGCAACCGCCGCCTTCGCAACGCTGCCCTTCGTTTTCTTCGAGAGCAACGGTCAACCGCTCGTCGCGCGATATGGCAACGACCGACTCAAGGCGCCGAGCTACGATCTCGAAGCCGAGCGCGATCGCGCGTCGTCGTTGTCGCTCGTGTCGGCGCGATGGGGGGAGTCACGCACGAGCACCGTTGCCGTCAACGACAGCGTCGCGGCGATACCCTTAGGCGGCGCAGAAATCGATCAAGGGAGGTTCCGCTACTCGCGCTCAATCCCGAACGAGGGAATCGGCCTAACGACGCTGCCCCTCGACGCCGCCGCGCTCGCTCACGGCTCGCTCGCCGACATCCGCATCGCGACCGCCGACGGCCATCAGGTGCCATTTCTCCTCGAGCGCTTGGATGAGCCGCTTTCCGTTACGCTGCCATCGCTCGAACGCGTGAAAAGCGCACGTGATCCGGCTTCTCGCTCTCGCTATCGAATTCATTTGCCGTATGCCGGATTGCCGTCGTCGCGCCTCGTCATCCACACCGATGCTCGCGTTTTCGAGCGCCAAGTCGCGGTCGAGATGTTGCCCTCGGCTGAAGATGATACGCGCTCACGTCGCGGATCGATTGTGATTGGGCAGTCACCGTGGCGGCACACCGAGCCGGAACTGCCCGCGCCGGCCCTCAGCATCGAGCTACCGCCGCTGCGCGTAACCGATCTCTCACTCGTGATCGACGAAGGCGACAACGCACCGCTTCCGATCCGCGACGCCACGCTCCTGCTGCCGGCGTATCGTCTTCGGTTCTTTCGCGACGGACATAGTCCGCTCGCGCTGCTTTACGGCCGGACCGATCTCGCTGCCCCCCGGTACGATCTGGCGCTCCTCGCGCCACGGCTGCTTGGGGTACCCGCGCAGGACGTTATGCCCGGTGCGGAGCAAGGCTCCTCGAATGTGACCCGCGTCACCCCTACGGTCGTCTTTTGGGGTGCACTGGCGTTGGCCGTTCTCGTGTTGGTCGTCTTGATAGCGAGGCTGCTGCGCCCGAGCAGCGGAAGTCCGGCAGCGCCGGCAGCCGCCACCACCACGACTACGACTTCGAGCGCGACACCCGCCGCAGGCGAGTGACGTCGCAGGACATTCCTGAATGCCAGCTCAAGTTCAAACGTTGCTCATCACTGGCATGCCCGCCAGCGGCAAGACCAGCTTCGGTGACTGGCTGCGCGATAATCGCGGCTACGTGCATGTGGACCTCGACGCGTCGGACTGTCTCAAGACAGCCGGCCTGCCACCGTTCTGGACTGAGAAGGAGCGCGTCGCGAGCCTGGACACGGGTCGGCTCCGCGAGTTTGTGCGCCACTTGCGCACGGTCGGCAAACCATCGGTGCTGACGTGGACCTTTCCGACCGACCTCGTCGATTTCGCGCGAGAGATGACGAGCTTCGGTGTCGTCGCCTGGTGGTTCGAGGCCGACCGTCTTGCGTCGAGGGTGAAGTACGCGAGCCGCAACACGGTGCTCCGCAATGGCGTCTACTCTCGCGGCAAGCCTGACACCACGCTCTTCGATCGCTACGTCGGCGCCGTGAACAGCAACTGGGCGCGCATCGCACCGATCTTCGGCGAGCGCGTCATCCGTACGTTAGGCGCTGACGGTCGATTCATCGATCCGGTGTCGATATGCGATCGGCTTCAGGTGGTCGCGAAAGCTGCGTGAGAGCTCGGGGCTAGGTCCTTCGCAAGCCCACAACGATCTCGATCACAATCAGGGCGATAATCGCGATCTCGAGCAGCTCGGCGCGCGCCGACTGAGCTTCGGCGTTGAGCATGCCATAGGTATCGTGAATGATGGCGAGCTTTCGCTCGATCCCGCGGCGCCAGTCGCGGCCGCGAAAGAGCTCCAGCGCGGCAGCGTAGATCCGAGCGAGATAAACGTCGTCCGTCACCTTGATCGCGTTCTCCACCCGCTCGACGGTCTCCGTCACGTCGGCAACGCGGGTCTGGAGGCGCGCGAGCAGCGGCCGGTAGCGCCACGTCGGCAGCGCTGAGATCCGGCCGCGCGTCGCCGCAATTCGATCGTACATCGCCGGCAGCTCGGCGTCGAGGACGGCGTCATAGTAACGCAATTCCAGGAGTTGAGCGTTTGCGAACTCGAGGATGTACTCGACGTCTCGATCGTCGGCCTTTGGCTCGACGACGAGCGCATTGTCCCAGGTCAGGATCGTGAGGTCGTCCGCGTAGTACGAGAAGCGATGTGGCAAGAGCTCGCGGCGAGCGTCGGCGGAAAGACTTCGGCGTTCGCGCAGCAAGAGCGGCACGAGATGCTCGTCGGTGAGAACATCGGTGCGCTTCGTTTGGCCAGCACCATCGGTGAGCTTCGTCAAACGGAACACCACGTAGTCCTCGACCACCGATGCAAGGTTCGGCCGCTCGACCGCGGGCGCCACACGCGCACGCAATGCCTCGACCTGCCGGGTGAAGATCGGTCCGAGCTCCGGCGACGTATCGACGGCGTTGCCAAACG
>DATEGN010000199.1:0-6010 GCA_035280125.1 Gemmatimonadaceae bacterium
CCGGATTCTGTGGACACCTCAGTTGCTTCGATGGAGATTCGAAGCAGGAGGTGTCAGATGGGACGACGTGGACCACAGAAGTTCTCGGAGGATCGCCGGGAAGCGGTGCGACTGGCGAATGATCCGAATCGCTCCTTGAAGGCGCTCGCTGCTGAGTTAGGCGTGCACGTCGCCACCTTGCGGAATTGGCGGCGTGCGGCGCCGCTCGAGAAGCAGGCGGCGCCCGGCCGGGTGCTCTCGCTCGAGGAGCAAGTGCGACGGCTCAAGAGGGAGAATGAGCGGTTGCGCGAGGAGCGGGAAATCCCAAAAAAGCGACGGCCTTCTTCGCCAAAGGTGCACGATGAGATTCGTGTTCATCCAGACGCACGCCCGCATCTGGCACGCGTCGACGATGTGCCGGGTGCTGCAGGGAGCGAGGCGACGCGGAAGGCGTCGTAGGAGGCGTTTCGGTACACGCCGTCTATGACGCCCTTCGCATTGCCTCGCTCGTCGCCGAAGTTGTCGGCTCGATCTCTTCGGCGCGGTCTTTTCGACGCGGTCTTTTCGGCGCGGTCTTTTCGGCGCGGTCTTTTCGGCGCGGCCTTCTCGGCGCGGTCTTTTCGGCGCGCTCTTGTCGGCGCGCTCTTGTCGGCGCGCTCTTGTCGGCGCGCTCTTCTCGGCGCGCTCTTCTCGGCGCGCTCTTCTCGGCGCGCTCTTCTCGGCTCGCTCTTCAGGTCAGTCGAGTATAGATCCTAATCCTTCCGCCTCCGTGCCCTGGCCGTCGGGATCGCCTTCATTGGCTCTTCCGGCCAGTCGTGCTTCGGATATCGCCCTCCCAATTCCCGCCGTACATCGAAGTAGCTCGTCCGCCAGAACCCGGCGAGATCGCGCGTGACTTGAATCGGACGTTGTGCTGGCGACAACAGGTGGAGCGTGAGTGGCACGCGTCCGCCGATCAGGCGAGGCGTGTCACCGAGGCCGAACATTTCCTGCAGCCTAACGGCGAGCACCGGAGCTGTCGGGTCGCCGTAGTCGATCGGAAGTCGCGAGCCGCTCGGCGCCACGAAGTGTGTTGGCGCGAGGTCGTCGAGCGAAGCCCGTTGACTCCAACTCAGGCCGTCCAGCAGCGCCTGGCCGAGGTCGAGTTGTGCGACATCGCGGAGACGCCGCATGCCAAGGATTCGCGGGGCGAGCCACTCATGCATCGACGCGGCAAGCGCGGCGTCGCTCACATCCGGCCACGACCCATCCACGAAATGGAGAAACGCTAATCGTTCGCGGAGATGACGCGCTTTCTCGCTCCATGGTAGCGCGCCGATGCCAGCGCTGGTCAGCGCGTCGGTGAGCGCGCGTGCGACATCATTTGGATCGACATCACGAAGCGGTTCGTCGGCAAGAACGATCGCGCCGAGCTGCAATCGGAGGCGCGCCAGCACGCTCTCGGTCGCCACGTCCCACTTCACCAGTTGCTCCTCGGTGATCTGCGAGGCGAAGTGCTCTTCGATCCCGGCTCTCGACAGCGGCGCGGCGAGAAACACGCGGCTCTCCCCGTGACGATCGTCGACGGCCGCCACACCAAGATATTCCTCGTCGCCTAACGGATCATCCTTGTCCAGCGCCGCACCACGACCGTTTCGCAACAAGTATCGTCCTCGCGTTCCGCCGCGGCGTCGTTGCGCGATGCGATCGGGATAGGCGAAGGCGAGCAGTAAGCCGACATCGTTCGCGTTCTCGTCGCGGCCGATGCGCAGTGCGTGCGCCAGATGTTCGGCCTCCGCTCGCGCTCGGCGGAGCGATCCCTGATCGACGCGTGGGTCCTGCGCATCGCGCAGCAGCAGATCCAATCGAAGACGCAAATCCGCGTTGGGCCGCGCCGCGTCGCCCCGCAGCACGTCTCGGTCTCCGAGCAGTGCGGCGACACGACACCCCGTTAGGCCCATCCCGAGTTGAACCGCGCGCACCATCATGTGGGCGAGCCGTGGATGAACCGGAAGACGGGCAAGCGCTTGTCCGTGCGCGGTCATGCGTCCGTCATTGCCAAGCGCCTCGAGCTCGCGGAGCAGCTCGGATGCTTGTGCGAGCGACGCGACAGGCGGAGAATCGAGCCAGCTCAACTCCATCGGATCGGTCACGCCGGCAACCGCGAGCTCGAGTGCAAGCGGCGCGAGATCCGCCTCGAGAATCTCGGGTGTTCCGCGTGGCAGCAGGGCGGTTTGCTCGAGCTCCGTCCAGAGCCGGTAGCAGATACCGGGAGCGACTCGTCCAGCACGGCCCCGGCGCTGTTCGGCCGAGGCACGGTTCACTCGAACAGTCTCGAGTCGCGTGAGTCCCGTGCGAGGTGAGAATCGCGGTACGCGCGAGAGCCCACTGTCGACGACGACGCGAACGCCTTCAATCGTTAGGCTCGTCTCGGCGATGGACGTTGCGAGCACGACCTTGCGCTGGCCTGGCGGACTCGGCTCGATGGCGAGATCCTGCGCGTCGCCGCTCAGGTTTCCATGGAGCGGAGCGATCACGATGGCGCGGTTGTCGAGTATCTCGCCGAGCCGACTCTCGACGCGCCGGATCTCGGCCGCGCCCGGCAGAAAGACGAGTATGTCTCCTTCGTTGTCGCGCAGGGCGAGGTGAATGGTCGATATGAGTCGTGCTTCAACGAGACGAGCGTCTCGTCGGTCGACGAACGGCTCCGTCGAGTAATGGACGGCGACCGGGAATTCCCGACCTTCACTTGCGATGACAGGCGCCTCTCCGAGGAGGCGAGCGACGGGCGCGACGTCGAGGGTCGCTGACATGACGAGAATGCGGAGCTCAGGCCGGACGATCCGCTGGGCTTGTAGCGCGAGCGCGAGCCCGAGGTCTGCCTGCAGGCTGCGCTCGTGGAACTCGTCGAAGATGAGAAGACCGATGCCCTCGAGGGTTGGATCGTGCTGCAGCATACGCGTGAGGACGCCTTCGGTCACCACCTCGAGTCGCGTCGCCGGCCCGACGCGCGTGTCCAGACGCATCCGATAGCCGACAGTTGCCCCGATGGGCTGACCTAACGACCCAGCGAGCCGTCGGGCGGCAGCACGCGCGGCGAGGCGACGCGGTTCGAGCATAACGATACGGGCCCCGGAGAGCCACGGCTCGTCGAGAAGCGCCAGGGGAACGCGCGTCGTCTTGCCCGCACCGGGCGGCGCCTGCAAGACAGCACCGCTCGTCACTCGCAATGCCTGACGCACGTCTCCGAGTACGGCGTCGATCGGGAGTGTGCTATTCCGCGTAATACTGGGAGATGCAGCGAGAGATGAGCTCCTGGAGCAATTCGGTCTGCCGATCCGTATTGCTCGCGCCGCGGACGTCAGGCAGAGAGTACCAGAGCTCTTTCAGTATCACGAGCAGTTGCTCGGCGTGGATTTCCTTCGTTCGCGCTTCGGCGGCGGCTCGCGTCAGAACGTCCTGAAGCTCCTGTCCATGGTTGCCCCGCCGCATGGCGCGCTGCATAACGTCTCGAAGAGCCTCGAGCGTGTCGGCATCCAGGCGTGGCGAATGCATCCGATCGAAGGCCATCATGGCAGCAGCACAGGGCGTGCGATGGTCGGCGCGTGATCTCGAAAATTGTGCGCGGTGAATCTCACGCGAGATTTCGGGGTCGTCAAGCGTGTTGGTGTACCGTTTGCGACAAAATCGTGACTCCCTCCGGCTGACTCGCGATGCTCACACACGGCTCCCGCCGCGTTCATGGAGACCGCCCGCGCCCACTCGTTCTCATCCTTTCGCACGACGCTCTCGCAGCGGCTTTACTCGGTGGCCTCGTCGAGACGCTCGGCTTCAGGGTAGCATTTGCGCAGTTGCCAGAGACCGCAGAGGCCTCCGTTCGGCGCGCGCGCCCGGGCATCTGCTTCGTCGATTGCGAGGATCCGCGCGCTTTTCACACGGAGTTCGTGGGCCGCGCGACGATGCGAGGCCTCTGCGTCGTGATCTTTGGAACGAAGACAGCCCTGGACCGCGTGCGAGCGATCGTGATGGCACACGATGTGGAGACGCTCACGATGCCACCGGAGCTGGAGGCGCTCGAAGTCGTTTTGCACAAGGCTGGGGCAGACGACTGACGATCTGCCTCGGCGTTACGGCTGCTTTTTGGCGCGCTGTTTCGTCGTATCGACCGGCGTCGTGGGAGTAACGGCGCCCGATGTGGCGGCGGGTGCGGCGGCGTGCGTCGTGTCGCGGCCGCCTGACTGTCCGGGTGCAGCGCCGCCGCCGCGCGTATCGCCCATGCTGCCGCCAGTGCAGCCCGCCAGCGCGGCGCCGCCAAAACAAAGCGCCATCATCGTGATCACACTCGGTCTCATACGGCCTCGTTGAAGATGCCCTTGCTGAGGACGCAAGGATGGCACCGCGCCCTGGATGGCGCGCCGTCCTGCCTGTGGGTACGTTCAGCGCCGTTGGCCAGTGATGCGTCCGTCCGACCGTCGGCACAGTGAGCAAACACTCACCGAAGAGCTCGCGATGACTCCAACCTTTGCACGCACCACCATCGTTGCGACAATTCTGATCGGGATCTTTTCGCCGGGTCGGCCGGCACCCACGCCGCGCGTATCGATCGAGACCGGCGTGCTCGAGGGCGCCGTGGACTCGGCGAGCGGTGTGATGGTTTTCCGCGGCATTCCCTACGCGGCACCGCCGGTCGGCACGCTCCGCTGGCGACCTCCGCGGCAGCCGCAGCGCTGGACTGGTGTGCGGTCGGCGCTGCAGCTCGGCCACAACTGCATGCAGAGTCAGCCGTACAGTGATATCGACCCATACGCCGCGGGCGTCTCGGAAGACTGTCTGTATCTCAACGTCTGGACGACTTCGTTAGGCGAGAACGGGCATCGTCCGGTGATGGTGTGGATTCACGGCGGCGGCTTTTTTGCCGGCTTCGGAGGGGAGGAGCGCCACAACGGTGCGACGCTCGCGAAGAAGGGTGCCGTTGTGGTTACGCTGAACTATCGTCTCGGTCCGTTTGGCTTTTTTGCCCATCCCGCGCTCGCCGTCGAGTCGCCCCAGCACGCGGCGGGCAACTACGGTTTGCAGGATCAGATGGCCGCGCTGCAATGGGTGCGTCGCAACATCGCGCGCTTCGGCGGTGATCCGTCGCGCGTGACGATCTTCGGCGAGTCGGCCGGTGGCATGAGCGTCGGTTCGTTGATCGCATCGCCCTTGGCGAAAGGACTGTTTCAGCGTGCTATTCTCGAGAGCGGCACTGGCGTTGGTGTCGGCGTGAATCGGCGTGATATGGCACAATCGGCGAGCCTGGCGCTCGCTGAGTCGTTAGGCATCCACGGAACCGACGCGGGGGCGCTGAAGCAGCTTCGTGCCGTGCGGGCGGACACGTTGCTCGCCGTCGCGCTCCGAATCAATCCCGGTGGCCCGCGCTTCTTTCCCAACGTCGATGGATGGGTGCTCCCACATCCCGTGGATTCCGCGCTCATGAGCGGTGCAGCGAACATCGTACCCGTCATCGTCGGCAGCAATCGCGACGAAGGCGACGAGTGGATGGGCGCACCGACGCGCTCGTTCGCGCGCTTGATCTCAGCGCGCGGCGCTCCGACCTATCTGTACATGTTCTCGCGCGTTGGCGACGACAGCCTGAACCAAAAACGCGGCGCATACCACAGCGCCGAGATCACCTTTGTGTTCGGTCGGTCGCATCCCATCCTGCCTAACGCCGGCACGACCGCGTACGACTCGACGCTTGCCGACGCGATGAGCGACTATTGGGAAGAGTTCGCCGAACGCGGTGACCCCAACGGCGCAGCGGAAGGAAAGTGGTCGCCCTGGCCGCGCTACACCGCCGCGACGGATGCGCTGCTCGAATTCGGACCGGAGATCCGGCCCCGCACGATGGTGAAGCGCGCGACATACGACTCGCTCGATGCGATTGCGCGTACACGCGGAGACATGCGGCCGTGAAGTCCGACCTGAAGAAAAGGGCGCGTCGAGTACGGCGCGTCGAGAGGGGCGCGTCGAGAAGGGCGCGTCGAGAGGGGCGCGTCGAGAAGGGCGCGTC
>DATEGN010000200.1:0-3543 GCA_035280125.1 Gemmatimonadaceae bacterium
GACGCGCTCCTCGGCTTCTTGCAAGAGCGTCGTCTTTGCCGTCGGAATCTCGAGGTCTTCGATGCCGATCGACACGCCACCGCGCGTTGCGTTGGAGAAGCCGAATTCCTTCAAGCGATCCAGGAAGCTGACCGTCGTCGCCAGACCAGACTTCCGGTACGATTCGAAGACGAGCTCGGAGAGAACCTTCTTCTTCATGTCAGCGTTCTTGAAACCGAGCTCCTTCGGCACGATCGCGTTGAACAGCACGCGGCCCGCCGTGGTCTTCTCCCAGCGGCCACTTCCCTCTTCGGTGACATGGAAGAGCAGCGCCGTCTGCCGCGTAATGCGGCCGACCGCGAGCTCCATTTCGATCTCGGCGACGCTCGTGTAGCGCTTGAGCGTCTTGATATCGATCTGGTTGAAGTCCGCCGGTGCCTTCGTCGCGAAGTAGCAACCGAGTACGATGTCCTGGCTCGGCTCTGCGACGGGACGTCCGTCCGACGGCTTGAGGATGTTATTCGACGAGAGCATCAACAGTCGGCTCTCGAGCTGGGCCTCGAACGAAAGCGGCACGTGCACCGCCATTTGATCGCCATCGAAGTCTGCATTAAAAGCGGCGCAGACTAATGGATGAATACGGATGGCCTTACCCTCGACCAGCACGGGCTCGAACGCCTGGATGCCTAACCGGTGCAGCGTTGGCGCACGGTTGAGCAGCACCGGGTGGTCGCGGATGATCTCTTCGAGAATCTCGTAGACCTCCGGCGATTCGCGCTCGACGATTTTCTTCGCGCGCTTCACCGTCTCGGCGATGCCCTTCTCCACGAGCTTGTGGATGATAAAGGGCTTGAAGAGCTCGAGTGCCATCAGCTTGGGCAAGCCGCACTGATGCAACTGAAGCTCCGGGCCAACGACGATGACCGAACGGCCCGAGTAGTCCACGCGCTTGCCGAGCAGGTTCTGGCGGAACCGGCCCTGCTTGCCCTTGAGCATATCCGAAAGCGACTTGAGCGGACGCTTACCACGGCCGCGGATCGCCTTCGAGCGACGCCCGTTATCGAACAACGCGTCGACGGCCTCCTGCAACATCCGCTTCTCGTTCCGGAGAATGACCTCTGGCGCACGGTGCATGATCAACTTCTGCAACCGGTTATTTCGGTTGATGACGCGCCGATACAGGTCGTTGAGATCCGATGTCGCGAAGCGGCCGCCATCGAGTGGGACCAGCGGACGCAGGTCCGGCGGAATCACCGGAATGACATCGAGGATCATCCACTCCGGCCGATTGCGCGCGTCGCCCGACTCACCGGAATTGCGGAACGCATCGACGATCTTGAGCCGCTTGAGCAGCATCTTCTTCCGATGCTGCGACGTCTCGTTCGCGACTTCGGCGCGGAGCGTGTCCGCGAGCGTATCCACGTCGAGACGACGAAGGAGCTCACGAACAGCCGGTGCACCAATATCCGCAATAAAGCCGACGTCGTTCTCTTCTTTTGCTTTTGTACGAAGGCTGAGATACTCCTCTTCGTCGAGCAATTGATTCGTCGAGACGTCCTGCTCCCCAGGCTCGATGACGATGTAATTCGAGTAATAGATCACCTTCTCGAGGTCACGAAGCGTGACATCGAGCAGGTTCCCCATCGGGCTGGGCAGCGTCTTGAAGAACCAGATGTGCGCGACGGGCACGGCGAGCTCGATGTGCCCCATGCGCTCGCGACGCACCTTGGAGAGGGTTACCTCTACACCGCAGCGATCGCAGATCACGCCGCGATAGCGGATGCGCTTGTACTTGCCGCAGTGACACTCCCAGTCCTTCACCGGGCCGAAGATCCGCTCGCAGAACAAGCCATCCTTTTCGGGCTTGAACGAGCGGTAGTTGATCGTCTCGGGTTTCGTGACTTCTCCCCACGACCACCAATTGCGCACGCCCGCCATTTCGAGGCGCTCGCGCTCTTTGGGGTCTTTGGGCCCGCGAATCTCTTCTGGCGAAGCAATTCGCACCTGGATGTAATCGAACGCCGATGCGCGAGCATCGCGCACGCTACGGAAATCAATCATTGATTACTCCTCGCTCCCCTTGCCGTTGCCGGAGGTGCCGGTATCGATGCCGGTCCCGTAGAACCCATCGTCGCTCTGACCCATCGTGACCTTGATGCCGAGCGCTTGCAGTTCCTTCACGAGCACGTTGAACGATTCGGGAATGCCAGGCTCCGGAAGGTTCTGCCCCTTCACGATCGCCTCGTACACCCGACTGCGTCCGTTCACGTCGTCCGACTTCACCGTGAGTATTTCCTGAAGCACGTGCGCGGCGCCGTATGCCTCCAGCGCCCACACCTCCATCTCCCCGAACCGCTGTCCGCCGAACTGCGCCTTCCCGGCGAGCGGCTGTTGCGTGACCAGCGAGTACGGGCCAATGCTCCGCGCGTGAATCTTGTCATCGACGAGGTGCGACAGCTTCAGCATGTAGATCTCGCCCACCGTCACCGGGAAGGCGAAGGTCTCACCACTGCGGCCGTCGCGGAGCCGCACCTTGCCGTAGGGAGAGAGGCCGGCGAGCCGCATCAGCTCCTGCGCCGCGGCATCGACGTCCATCTCCGCCTTCTTGGCAAGCGCCGACGCCAGCGCCGGCAGCTCTTGCGTCTGAAGGAAATCTGCCGGCGTCGTTCCCCGCGTCTTCTCCACCTGGCGGAGTGTGTTTTTGTATTCCGTCCGCTGTGACGCGCCCTGGGACTCGTCTTCCGAGCGCGCCGTGTGGAAGCTCACCTGGTGCGACACCTCTTGCTGTTCGCGTTCGGCCAGCTCACGCGCCGCATCGGCCAGGAAGTCGCGCAGGCGGTGATGAATCTCGCGCGTCCCGGCCGACATCCCGCGTCCGCCGAGTTGGTTGAGTGACGCTTCCTCGAGACGCTCGAAGACTTCGCCGCCCGCGTCAGCCGGCTTGATGTCCCCGAGAATCGTCCGCACGTCGGCGTCAGAGATCGACGGCGCCGGTGTGCGCAGGCCTAACGCCTGAGCGCCCCAGGTGATGCCGGCCATCTTCAACAGCAGGCCGATCTCGCGCTCGTTCGCGCCCTGGAACACCGGCGTCTTCGCGTAAAAGTTCAGGATCTTCGCCGCCCATCCCAGGTGAGTCTCTAATATCTGACCCACATTCATACGCGAGGGCACGCCGAGCGGGTTTAGAACTATGTCAACCGGCCGTCCGTCTGGCAGGAATGGCATGTCTTCTTCGGGTACGATTCGAGCAACGATACCCTTGTTGCCGTGGCGTCCCGCCATCTTGTCACCGACCGAGATCTTGCGCTTCTCGGCCAGGTAGACCTTCACGAGCTGAATGACACCCGGCGGCAACTCGTCCGGCTGGAGGATGCGGTCGATCCGCTCCTCGGCCCGCTCTTCGATGCGCGTCTTCTCTTCGCTCGACGCATCGATGATCGCGCGGACGCGCTCGTTCACGCGCTTGTTCTCCACGCGGAACGTCTTGAGGTCGATCTGCGAGAGCTTGATCTCGCGCAGCATCGTCAACGTGAGCTTCGTGCCCGCCGGGATGGCCTCTTCGAC
>DATEGN010000201.1:0-5654 GCA_035280125.1 Gemmatimonadaceae bacterium
TGGCGGCAATAGGCGGCAAATGACCACGAGACATCGGTTGTTCGGGGCAGTGTAGTCTGCGCCGCGGACAACGTCAAGAGGAGGGCGGTTGCGGCCACTCTCGCCGACTCGTCTCTCGACTGCCTTCCTGCCAAAACGAGCCGAGTGAGCGTGTCCGCCGCATCAGTCGTTAGCCCGTCCGTCCCACGCAGCGTCCTGATCCTGTCTCGGTTGCAGGTCTGGCTTCCGTGGCTCGTCGGCGCGCTGACGCTCGTTGCTGCCGTGCACGCAATCGAGCCGCTGCCGGTTGGCGTGTTCTACGATGACGCGCAGTATGTGGTCCTCGCGAAGTCTCTCGCGACGGGTGAAGGTTATCGTTTCATAAACTTGCCGGGCGCGCCGTTTGGCACCCACTTTCCGCCGGGGTATCCGGCCTTTCTCGCGCTCTTGTGGCAGATCTCGCCAGCCTTTCCCGAGAATGTCGCACTGATGAAGTTCGCGAACGCGATCCTGCTGGCCGTCGTCGCGCTCGTCGCCTTTCGATTTGCTCGTCGAACGCTGGAATTGCCATCGGGCGTGGCCGCCGTTACCGCGCTGGCTGGCACGGCGACGATTCCGTCACTTCTGCTCAGCAGCTCGATCATGTCCGAGCCGTTGTTTCTGGCAATGCTCCTTCCGCTGCTCGCCTGGGCCGAGCGGGAGACGAGCACCTCGAGAGCCTCGGGCCTCGTCATGCCGTTGCTGCTCGGCGCCGCCGCCGGTGTGCTGACACTCGTGCGCACACATGGCGTCGCGCTGGTCGCCGCGATCGTGGTGGTGTACGTCGTGAGGCGCCGCCGTCGCGAAGCCAGTCTGTCGCTTCTCGCCGCGATGAGCGTGATCGCACCGTGGCTCGTATGGGTGGCCGCGCATAACGACGGCCTGCCGCCACTGATTCGGGGCGCCTACGGTTCCTATTTCGCGTGGTTCGTGTCGGGATTTCGCGATGAAGGACTGCAACTACTGCTCGTCACCCTTCCCAACAACGTCGCAACCACCTGGACGGCGATCGTGCGGTCGATCGTGCCCGACGTTCACTGGTCGCTGGATCTTCTCATTGGCGGTGTGTTCATCGCCCTCGCGTCGATTGGCATGACGACGTGCTGGCGGCGCGCGCGGGTCATGACGCTGTTTGTCATTTTCTATTTTGCAATCATTCTCGTTTGGCCCTTCTCGCCGCTGCGTTTCGTTTGGGGCATTTGGCCGCTGGTCATGCTCTTTCCCGCTGCCGGCTTTGCGGCTGCCTGGCATATGTCGCCCGTTAGGCAATACGTGCCACGAGCGTCCCTGGTGATTGCCGTCGCCGTGCTTTGTGTGGCGACGGCGGCCTTTAATGCGCGCGGCTACCAGAACGCGTGGTGGTCGTCGAACGCGCGCTATCACGCGCGACGGGTACTTCCGCAACTCGCGTGGGTTGCACGTGCCACGCACCCTCGAGATGTCGTTGGCTCGGACGCCGAGGCGTCAGTGTACCTGTACACCGGACGGCATGCCGTTCCGGTCACGTCGTTTACCGCCGGCGAATACGCGCGCGAACGCACGCCCGACGAGCAAACGGCAATCGTGCTCCAGCTGCTCGACCACTACCAACCTCGTTATGTGTTGGCGACGTCGCCGCAGGTGATCGACGCCGCGGCGCGAGTGGCGCGCTCGCGCCCAACGGCGTTCGTCCTTATCGATTCACTGATGCCGGGCGTGGTCTACGAGGACCGGCACGCACGGGACTTGCAGCGCTGATTGGTCCCTTCTTTGTGACTCGATCACATGCCCTCTGTTCAGAAAAACAATCGCGCGGCGGCGCTGCTCGCGGAAATTCGCGAAGCGGACGGACTGTCGTGCGAGCGACTGGCCTTGCTCATCGGGGTAAACCCCGAGGACCTCAGGGCCTGTCGCGACTACAAGTCCGTTCTGCCGCCCGTGGCTCAGGTCAGACTCGCGCGCGCCATCGCCAGCCGATCTCCGCGACTCGCTGCACGTGCGCGTCGGCTCGAAGTGCAGGCAGTCGCCGCGATCAGCCTCGAAAGCAAATCGACGGCGCTCCACCTGACCGCGCCCCCAAAATGGTGGTAGTGCAAGCCTGTCGTTAGGATTCGAGAGCGACCCCTGATCCGTCGGCGACGCGGATCGACCAGACAAGGCGCGCGCCCGTCATACCCTCAGGGTTCTTCATGACCTGCACCGCGGCGCTCACCGCCAGCACGGAATCGGTCGGACGAACGAGCAGAAACCGCCAGTCGTTCACACCTTCTGCCGACACCACCCGCGCGAGACCATCACGAAAATTTCGACGCTCATCAGGCGGGATGAATCGAGCAATCGGCTGACGCGCGAGCGCGGAGGAATCACGCTTCATCATCAACTCGCAGGCGCGATTCGCCTCGATGATGTTGCCATAGGCATCCGTCACGAGAAGACAAACCGGCGCGAACTCGAACGGTTGACGAGCGCCATGAATTTGTCGCTCGAGATCATCGCGCAGCTTCGCAAGCGCTTCCGTGCGCTCGACCAACTCCTCCTCCGCGACCTTGAGCTCTTCCAACGAGGAGACGAGAATCGCGGATAATCTCGCCTCGCGCTCCTCCGATCCCGGCTTCGACGAGAGATCCGAGCGAAGAATGTCCGCGGTATGCTTCAGCAACACTTGCCTCTGCTGCGCGAAGGTCGTAATGAGATCGTCGCTCGTGATCATGATCCGTCCATTTTCAGCGTCAATGTAACTTTGCAGTACTACGCGCGGTTTCGCGACTCGGCAACGCTTTCGCAGCAAACAACTGGCTACTCACTCCCCGATAACACCATGCGACTGCTGCTCATCGTATTGATCTGTTGCTCGTATGGCATCGCGCCTCTTCGCAGTGCTCGCGCGCAGTCAGCGACCACAAGCATCATCGACCGGGCAAACATGGATACCACTTGCTCGGCCTGCTCTGATTTCTTCGACTTCGCGAATGGCGAATGGTTGCGCACGGCAAAGATTCCCGCCAGCAGAACCAGCCTGGGCAGCTTTGGAGTCCTCAGTGACAAGAATGAGGCCGTCGTGCATTCCATTCTGGAGGACGATGCCGGGGCGACTCGCTCGGCTTCGGTGAGACCAGGCACGAGTCAGTGGAAAATCGGTACCTTTTACGCCAGCTGCATGGATAGCGCCGGCATTACGGCGCGCGGCATCGAGCCGCTTCGTCCGATGCTAAACGCCATTGCCGGAATAAAGACCACGGCTGACCTCGTCCGAGTCTTCGGCGCCTCCGAACAGCGAAACGGGCTGGCGCCTTTCGTCATCACGCCCGCGGCCGACCCAAAGAACAACCGGGAAACAATCGTATCGGCGAACCAGGGCGGCCTCGGCCTTCCGGATCGTGAGTATTATCTCAAGACCGACGCACGCGCCGAGGAACTGCGGCACCAATACGTCGAACATGTTGCGCGTACGCTCGAGCTGGTCGGCGAGCCCGCAGAGCAGGCGACAACCGATGCCGATCGAGTGATGGCGCTGGAGACCGCTCTCGCGCGGGCGGCGCTCCCGCGCGTTGCGATGCGGGATCCGAACGCCGTTTATCACAAGATGTCGTTGGTCGAGTTTCAGCGACTTGCTCCGCACATCGATTGGCGGGCCTATCTCACCGCGGTCGGTGCCGCGCGAGCGCAAACAGTAAACGTTCGAACACCGGCGTTTTTCGTCGGCCTCGATTCGCTTGTCACCTCAGTTCCGCTCGACGACTGGAAGGCGTACTTGCGCTGGCACGCCGCGGCGAGCGGTGCGCCAATGCTCGGGCCCACATTCGTTGCCGAGGATTTTCGCTTCAACAGCTCGGTGATGCGGGGCGTCGAAGAACAGGAACCGCGATGGCGTCGGTGCGCGGCGACCACCAACGCCGCGTTAGGCTGGGCAGTGGGTCAGGAGTACGTGAAGCGAACGTTCACGCCCGAGGCACGCGCGCGCGCCGTGGAGATGGTGGACAATCTCGTCAGTGCGTTGCGGGAGCGCATCGCACAGCTCGACTGGATGACCCCCGCGACCAAGCAGCAGGCAACCGCGAAGCTGGACGCGTTCCTTCGCAAAGTTGCTTACCCGGACACGTGGCGCGACTACTCCACGCTTCTCGTCAAGCCGGGCGCGTACTACGAGAACGTCGTGACCGCTGCCGAATGGAATCGCCGGCGCGGTTGGGCAAGACTCGGCAAGCCCGTGGATCGCACCGAGTGGACGATGGTGCCGCCGACGGTGAACGCGAACTACAGTCCAACGTTGAATCAGATCCAGTTTCCCGCGGGGATTCTTCAGCCGCCCTTCTTCGATCCGAACGCGGATGACGCCGTGAACTATGGCGGCATCGGCGCCGTGATCGGCCACGAGATGAGCCATGGTTTCGATGACCAGGGGCGGCAATTCGACGCCCAGGGCAACCTGCGCGACTGGTGGACCGCTGATGACGCGACAAAGTACAAGACGCAGGCGCAGCGCATTGTCGATCAATTCAACGGCTACACGGTGATCGACTCGTCAACTCACGTGAATGGCCGGTTGACGTTAGGCGAGAACATCGGTGACCTCGGCGGCCTGACGATCGCTTACGCGGCGCTCGAGAAGGCGCTGGCCGCGAAGCGTGCGCGCGGTGAGCAGATTGCGCCGATCGACGGCTTCACGCCCGAACAGCGCTTCTTCCTGAGCTGGGCGCAGATCTGGCGCGAAATCCAGCGGCCCGAGGCGGAGCGACTTCAGGTCGCCACGAACCCGCACTCGCCCGCGAAGTGGCGCGTCAACGGGCCGCTGAGCAATATGCCGGAGTTCAGGCACGCCTGGGGTTGCAAGGACGGCGATGCGATGGTGCGTCCGGACAGTTTGCGAGCGCGAATCTGGTAACACCCCGCTATCTCGGGCGCAGCGAGGATCTGCACGCCCGATCCCTTTCAGACCATCGCTGGCACTAAAGCGACAAGCATCAACGAGTTGAATGCGGAAGCGGCCCGAAACGGCGAGACCACGGGCCGGACAAAACAATGGCTGTCGATTTCCGGGATCGCCATTCGACGTAATGGTAGAAGCCAGGGCAGCAAAGCCCTAGCCCCCTAATCCACTAACTCCTAGCCTCTACTCAGATGCGCTTCATGGTCATCGTAAAAGCCAATGCCAACTCAGAAGCCGGGCAGCTTCCGACTACCGAGCTCCTCACTGCGATGGGCAAATACAACGAAGAGTTGGTGAAAGCCGGCGTCATGCTCGCTGGGGAAGGTCTCCAGCCGAGCTCGAAGGGCGCGCGCGTCGTGTTCTCTGGGGACAAGCGCTCGGTGGTCGACGGACCGTTCGCCGAGACCAAAGAGCTCATCGCCGGCTTCTGGCTCTGGCAGTGCCGATCGCTCGACGAAGCGATCGAGTGGGCAAAGCGCTGTCCGAACCCCACCGGTGAAGAGTCGGTGCTCGAAATTCGTCAGGTCTTCGAACAAGAGGATTTCGGCCCCGAGTTCACTCCCGAGCTTCGCGAGCAGGAACGACGTGTCTGGGAGAAGGCGGGCGAACTGGACGCTGAACGCAGAGCATAAAGCCCAGCCGAAATCCCGCCCCACAACCTGCGTCCCGAACCCGACCATGTCCCTACTCTCCGACATTCGCCGCGTCTTTCGAAGCCTGTATAAGGCCC
>DATEGN010000202.1:0-4925 GCA_035280125.1 Gemmatimonadaceae bacterium
TGATGCAGTATCGCGCGGTTTCTCGGGGTGAGCCGATCGATGGCTCGCTGGCAGGCAGCGTGCTGGTGCACGACGTACGGGACGCGCGCGGCGCAGTTTGCATCGCGAAAGGACGAGTGCTGAACCTGGATGATGTGGCGCGCCTTCGAACGGTACCCTGGCAAGAGCTCCACGTGGCGGCGCTCGCGCCGGATGAGCTGCACGAGGATGATGCCGGCCCCCGTCTCGCGTGCGCCGCAGCGGGGAACGGCGTGCGGGTTGGTGAGCGCACCGCCGGGCACTGGCCCCTGATCGCGACACGTCGCGGCATCGTCGACGTCTCGATCGATCCGCTCACCGACGTCAATGGGCGCGAGGGTCTGTCCGTGTACACCCTCTTCCACGGGCACGTCGTGGACGAGGGCGAAGTCGTCGCGCGTGCGAAGATCACGCCGTTCGCTGTACCGCGCGAGTTGATCGATGGCGCGGCAGGTGTCGCCCGATCGGCTGGCGGCCTGATTCGCATTCGTGCCTTCCATCGCGCGCGCATCGGTGCTGTCGTCCTCGCGTCCCTGGGTGAACGAAACGCGACGACGATCACGCGTTTCACCGAGTCGTTAGGCGAGAAGATCCGATGGCTCGGCGGCGAGCTGCTGACTCCTGTCGTCACGGAATCACGTCGCGAGGCGGTTGGCGCGGCACTCAAAGGGGAGCTTGGGCGCGGCTCCGAAATCCTCGTCGTCGCCGGCACGCGAGCGATGGACGAGCTGGATCCAACGTTCCTCGCGCTCGCCGACCTCGGGGGTCACCGAGTTCGCCAGGGCGTCCCGGCGCATCCCGGAAGCCTTTTCTGGATCGGTCGAGTCGGAGTCGTTCCGGTTCTGGGATTGCCGTCATGCGGTCTCTTCTCCGAGGCGACCGTCTTCGATCTCGTGTTCCCGCGCATTCTCTGCGGTGACACGATCGGCGGTGCGGAGCTCGCCGCGCTCGGGCATGGTGGATTTCTGACGCGCGATATGGCGTTTCGCTTTCCGCCCTATCGCCGTTCGCGACGGCGCGGAGAAGTCGCCGACTGATGACTCGCCAGGGATTGCCGTACGGGGACGCGATCACCGAGCACTTTCGGCGGCCGCGGAACTACGGAGCACTGCCTAACGCGACAGCGTCGGCGGAGTCCGTGAACGCGCTCTGCGGCGATCGGGTGCGCGTGGCCGTCCTGATCGACGGCGGCGCGATCGCCGACGCGCGATTCACGGCCAATGCGTGCGCGATCTGTGTCGCTGCCGCCTCGCTTCTCACAGAACACGTGAGGGGTATGTCGAGCTCTGATGCGGCGCGGCTCACCGACGACGATGCGCTCGCACTCCTGGAGAGCAGCGTATCGGCGGCGCGCAAACGCTGCGCGACACTGCCCCTCGAGGCGCTGCACCGCGTATTCGCGTTGATCGCGGGTGACGCCCAGCGGCAGCCGTCCACATGACCGCTGCGGTCCTCCTTGCAGCGGGCAGCGCACGGCGCTTCGGTGGCACGCAAAAGCTGTTGGCGGCGGTACCGACCGAGAGCGGTGACGTTCCACTCGTTCGTCACTCGGTTACCGGGCTTCTCCAAGCCGGGATTCAGAACATTGTCGTCGTCACCGGGCGAGATGCCGATCAGGTCCGTCGCGCGCTCGATGGAATGGCCTTGCGCTTCGCCCTCAATCCCGAGTATACCTCGGGCTTGAGCACTTCCCTGAAGAAGGGAGTTTCGGAAGCGACGCGGCTGTGGCCGAAAATGAAGCAGTTGTTGATTGCGCTCGGTGATCAGCCGCTTACCGGAACGGGGATTCTCGAGACCCTGCTCTCGCGCACACGATCTCTCGAAGAGCGAGACCCATACGGAATCATTGCTCCGCGGTACCAGGGAGAAGCGGGAAACCCCGTGCTGTTCGCGGGCGAATTCATCCCTGATCTGCTGCTCGTCCCGACTGGCGACCGTGGTGCCCGCGTCGTCATCGAACGCAACCCGTCGCGTGTGCGATACGTGGATTTCGACCGCGCGATGCCGCTGGACGTCGACACCATGAGCGACCTCTCCGCATTGACAAATGTTCACCACCAATAGTCGTTGCGTTCCATATCGGCCGCCGCTTTTATTAGCGCGCCGCTAGTTGAGAGCAGTTTCGTCGACGCTGAGCACCAGCGCGCAGTGCACCGCGCGCGATTCGAGATGCGAAGTCACGAACCCCCTCACTGCACAGGAGGCGCGTCATGTTATTCACCGCAGCGCAAGCCTCGACGCATCGACGTGGCTTTCTCGGCCGACTCACCGCGGGCACCCTCGCGCTCATGGGTGTCGCGTCGGCCAATCCGCGAACAGTGGAAGCCGAACCCGTCTTCGGCGCTGGAGCGGATGATTGGCTCAATGGCATAACGGGCACACATCGTCAATTCTTCGACGGTGTCACGGTGAACGACGGATTTCCGTTTGGTTTCGCGCTGACCTTCCTCAACACGATCGGCGATACGTACAAGGTTCAGGACAAGGACATCACCGCCGTTGTCGGGCTCCGCCACTTCGCGATCCCACTCGCGTTCAACAACGACATTTGGGCGAAGTACAAGCTCGGCGAGACGTTCAAGATCAACGACCCCGTCACGAAGGCGCCCGCGGTGCGCAACCCGTACGCGTACGCGAAGGAAGGCGAGTTGCTCTTCCCGGGAATGGCATTCGAGAAGTTGCAGGCGCGCGGTGTGATGTTCACCTGCTGCAACGTCGCGCTCACAGTGTTGAGCGGCATGGCCGCGGGCGCTGCCGGGCTACCGAAGGAGAGCGCGAAGGACGAGTGGCTCGCCGGAATGTTCAAGGGCGTGCACGTTGTTCCGTCCGGTGTACTGGCCGTGAACCGCGCGCAGAAAAAAGGCTGCACCTATTGCTACGCGGGCTAAAGGATCCGACAAAGCATCGAACATGGAATAACACGGACACAGCACGGACCAACACGGACAATTCCTGAGTAACGTCCGTGTTGGTCCGTGTTTTGTCCGTGTTCGCCTGTGTTCACGCTTTTCAGAACGAGGAATGCCCGGAGGGCCCATGAGCGACGCAAAGACCAACCACGACGCGGAACATGTCGAGAAATCCGACGCCGACTGGAGGAAGGAATTGACACCCGAGCAATATCGAGTGCTCAGGGAGAAAGGCACCGAGCGGGCCTTCACCGGCAAGTATTGGAACGAACACGCCGACGGGATCTATCGCTGCGCGGCGTGCGGCAATCCGCTCTTCGATGCGTCGACAAAGTTCGAGTCGGGAACAGGATGGCCCAGCTTCTTTCAGCCAATCGAAAGCGGGCACGTCGACACCGAACAGGACAAGAGCCACTTCATGGTTCGCACTGAAGTGCACTGCGCCAAATGTGGTGGGCATCTCGGTCACCTGTTCGACGATGGCCCTCAGCCCACCGGTTTGCGCTACTGCATCAACTCGGCATCGCTCGACCTGGATAAGGATTCGAAGTAGCGACCCTAGCCACGAGCCGGGCGGTGGTGCATCGTTGGCGCGGCCTCAGGAGAGGAAGCGCCGATGCGCGGACTGATGATGGACGTGCCGCTCACGATCCCGTTGATTCTGCGACACGCGGAAGCGCTCCACGGGAAGAAGATTCTCGCGAGCCGTTCGCCGGATCGGACCGTGCGCCACCTGAGCTACGCCGAGGCGCTCGGCCGCGCCCGGCGGCTCGCTGGGGCTCTGCGCAAGCTCGGAGTCCGGCGGGGCGATCGCGTCGCGACGTTCTGTTGGAACCATCACCAACATGTGGAAGTCTATTTCGCGGCGCCCTGTATGGGCGCCGTCGTGCATACGCTCAACATCCGGCTCGGTGCGGAGGAGCTCGCGTATATCGCGAACCATGCTGGCGACAGTGTGATCATCGTGGATCGCGTGCTGTTGCCCGCATTCGAGCGCTTCCGCGATCGTCTCACGACGGTACGCGACATCATCGTGATCGACGGCGACGGCCAGGGTCCGCCTGGCGCGCTCGATTATGAATCGCTCATCGCGGGCGCCGAGCCTGACGAGCTCGGGGAAGACATCGACGAGCGCGACGCGGCCGCGATGTGCTACACCAGCGGTACGACGGGTCGCCCAAGGGGCGTCGTCTACTCGCATCGGTCACAACTGCTCCACACGCTGGTCATTCTTCAGGCGTCGTGTCTGGGCGTCGGCGAGGGCGACACATCGCTCCCAGTCGTACCGATGTTTCATGCGAACGCATGGGGTGCGCCGTACGCCGCAATGTTGGCGGGAGCAAACCAGGTGCACGCGGGCCCATTTCTCGATGCGCCCAGCCTGCTCGAGTTGATGTCGATCGAGCGAGTGACGACGACAATGGGCGTGCCGACGATCTGGATCGGCATCTTGCAGGAGCTCGATCGGAACGCAGCCGCCTACGACCTGTCCGCGCTCAAGCGTGTGCTCATTGGCGGCGCGGCGGTTCCGGAATCGCTCATTCGCGCATTCGCGGAGCGACACGGCATTACGATCACGCAGGGCTGGGGGATGACAGAAACGTCGCCGGTGGGCAGCTTGTCGGTGCTCACGAGCGAGCTCACGGGCTCGGATGCCGACACCCAGTATGCCTATCGAGCACGCGCGGGCCGTCCGCTGCCGCTCGTCGAAGTCCGAGTACGAGACGACTCTGGAATTCGGCCATGGGACGACAGCGGCATGGCCGAGCTGGAGGTCCGCGGGCCATTTGTCGCCGCCTCGTACTACAACGCGCCGGAGACAGCCGATCGCTTCACCGACGATGGTTGGTTCAAGACCGGTGACATCGCGAGTATCGATTCCCGTGGATACATCACGATCCGCGACCGCGCAAAGGATGTGATCAAGTCTGGCGGCGAGTGGATCAGCTCCGTCGCACTGGAGAATGCAATCATGGGAATGCCGGCGGTCGCGGAGGC
>DATEGN010000203.1:0-6046 GCA_035280125.1 Gemmatimonadaceae bacterium
CCCCGCCTTATTGCCAGCGGCGACCTCGACAACGGGACTCGGTTCGCGGTTCGCCGTGGTCGCGCTGGCGAATGGCAGCTATGAATTGCGGACTATTCAGCCTGGCGCGACGGATCTCGAATGGGTCGAGGTGCGCGGCGGTGTTCGTGAAGGTGAGAAGGTCGTCCTGCTCGGCGATGCGGCGCGTTCTCGTCCGGCGATCGCTCCGCAACTCACGCTCGCGCAAAACGTCGCCCGATCGTCGGCACGCGCGTCGACACAGCCGGGGAGCGTGCAATGAGGCGACTGGTGGTGGTTGGTATCTTGCTCGCCGCCGGCGCCTGCACGCCGCATCGGCCGCCGACGCTGGACGGAATGCCTGGCGCACCATCGCAGCCTAACGAGGCCTGGACGCCGTCGCCGGCGATGAAGGCGCGGGTGCAACGAGCGAATCCCACCATCGCGCCAGCAGCAATTCCGGCGGCGACCAGTCGGCTGAGCATGGCCGATATCGTGGATCTCGCCCTTCGAAACAATCCGGCGACGCGCTTATCCTGGGCGCAAGCACGCGCCTCCGCGGATGCGTACGGAGCCAGCCGCGGGCAGTACTTCCCCACCCTGTCGATCGACGTCGGCGGCACGCAGTCGCAGCCGCTGGCACCGAGCGGGTTATTGCCGCAACGTTATCAGTACGGGCCCACGCTCAGCCTGTCGTATCTCATTCTCGATTTCGGTGGCCGAGCCGGCAATGTGGACTTTGCTCGACAGACGGCCGTTGCCGCCGACCTTTCGCACAACGCTTCCGTTCAGAACACGATCCTCACCGCGGAGCAGGCGCTATTCGATTATCAGGCGGCGCGCGCACAGCGCGACGCGCAGCGAACAGCGGTTCAAGAAGCGACCGCGAATCTGAGTTCCGCAGAGGAGCGTCATCGCGTTGGACTGGCGACGATTGCGGACGTGCTGCAGGCGCGAACCGCTCGATCCCAGGCGCAGCTCACGCTCGAATCGCTCGAGGGGTCCGTGCATATCGCGCAGGGTTCGCTTGCCGTCGCGATGGGAATTCCCGCGAACGCGGCGTACGAGCCGCCAGTATTCACCGACTCCCTCTGCCCTGATTCCCTTGGCGTCATCACGCAATCGATCGATACGATGATTGCCGTAGCAACGCGGAATCGACCTGACCTCGAGGCGGCACGCGCGCAGGTCGCAGCGGCAGCAGCGCAGGTTCACGTCGCGAGATCGGGACTCTATCCAACGATGGCGCTCAATGCCAACAGCGGCTACACGTCGTCGAGTGTGCCGGGATACCGCGGCCGGACGTATAGTGTTGGGCTCACGTTCGACTTGCCGGCGTTCACAGGCTTGGCGCGCCAATATTCACTGCGGTCAGCGACGGATCAGCTCGACGCCGCGAACGCTCGCGCCGAGCAGACGCGCCAGCAAATCGCTCTGCAGGTATTCACGGCGTATTACAATTTGCAAACGGCGACTGAGCGTGTCCGCACTTCCGCGGATCTGCTCGCCAGCGCGACAGAGTCGGAAAGCGTTGCACGCGGGCGCTACCGAGAGGGCGTCGGGAGTATCGTTGACTTGCTCATTGCTCAAACGGCGCTCGCCGACGCGCGCGCGCAGGCCGCGCAGGCGACATGGCAGTGGCACAGTTCTTTGGCGCAATTGGCACATGATGTCGGTGCACTGGGGCTTCGCGGGGAGACATTGGCGCCGTTAGGCTCCGACACATCACGATCGAATCGGTGAGATTGAACGATATGGCTGTTGGATATTCACGCTCCCTTGGCTGCGCCGCGCTCGCGGCACTTGCCGCGTGCGGCGGTAAAGCGCCCGAGCGGACGCCCACGGTCCCTGTGTCGACGGCGTCTGCGGTGCGCATCGATGCACCGGCACTCGTCGCGGCAAACGGCGTCGTGGAGCCTGTGCAGACGGTCGCTGTCGAGGCACAAGTCGGTGGGATACTCACGGCCGTGAGCTTTCAGGAAGGCGACGAGGTAACGGAAGGCCAGGTGCTGTTCCGTATCGATCCACGTCCATTCGAAGCGGCGCTGCGACAGGCTGAGGGGATGCTGGCGCGCGACAAGGCCCAGGCCTCGAGTGCTCAGCGCGACGCCGAACGTTATAAGGCTCTTGTCGCGAAGGATTATGTCACGCAATCACAGGCGGACCAGGCGGAAGCCCAGGCGGCCTCGATGGCGGCGACGGTGCAGTCCGACAGCGCCGCAGTGGAGAATGCACGCTTGAATCTCGGCTACACGACGATTCGCGCGCCGATCGGCGGACGCACGGGAAGTCTGCTGGTCAAGCGTGGTAATCTCGTGAAGCCTAACGGCGGGGCGGTGGTGGTCATCAATCAGTTGCAGCCGATTTTTGTGCGTTTTCCGGTAACGTCGCGCGACTTTGACGCACTGAGGCGTCGTGCCGTCAGCGGACCGGTGCCGGTCCGCGTCGCTGCGTCCGATAGCACGGTGCTCCCGGAGTCCGGGTCGCTTTCATTTCTCGACAACGCGGTTGACAGCTTGACCGGGACCGTGACGGCGAAAGCGCGCTTCACCAATGCATCACGCTCGCTCTGGCCAGGCGAGTACGTGCGCGTCACGGCGCAACTCGACGTGCGCAACGGCGCGATCGCTGTTCCGACCACCGCCGTATTGAATGGCCAAGAGGGCACGTACGTCTACGTGGTCGATAGCGAGAAGAATGCGCACGTGCGCACGGTGTCCGTGGGACAGGCAGTCGGCAATTTCACCGTGATCGAGCACGGTGTCGAACCGGGAGAACACGTCGTCGTCGATGGGCAATCGCGTCTCGTACCGGGCGCCAAAGTAGAAGCGAAGGAACAAGCGACGCCGGTCGCCGCGCGTCAGCTGCGATCAGGGATCGAGGAATGAATCTTTCTGCGCTGTTTATCCGGCGGCCGGTGACGACCGTGTTGTTCATGGTCGGCCTCGTCGTGTTTGGCATAACGGCATATCGTCGCCTGCCGGTGAGTGATCTACCGACGGTTGATTTCCCAACGATTCAGGTTTCGGCGTCACTGCCCGGAGCAAGTCCCGAGACGATGGCGGCTGCGGTCGCGACACCGCTCGAGAAGCAATTCTCGACGATCGCCGGCATCGACAACATGACCTCGGTCTCGAACCTCGGCTCGACGTCGATCACGATCCAGTTCGCTCTCGATCGCAACATTGACGCGGCCGCGCAAGACGTGCAGGCAATGATTGCGAAGACCTTGCGTGATTTGCCGCAAGGCATCATTCCGCCTTCGTATCAAAAGGTCAATCCGGCCGATCAATCCATTCTTCTTTTTGCGCTGACGTCGAAGCTGCTGCCGTTGTCCCGGCTCGACGAATACGGCGAGACGGTGCTTGCCCAGCGCATCTCGATGGTACCGGGCGTAGCACAAGTGGTTGTGTATGGCTCGCAAAAGTACGCGGTGCGCGTGCAGCTCGACCCGTCAGCCCTCGCCTATAGAAAAATCGGTATCGACGAAGTCGCAGACGCGATCAGCCGTCAAAATGTGAACCTGCCCACCGGTGTGCTCTGGGGCCCGAGCAAGGCGTTCACCGTGCAAGCGAACGGACAGCTCCAGGATGCGGCGTCGTTCGCGCGCATGGTCGTGACATATCGCAATGGCGCGCCCGTGCGACTCGGCGACATCGGCCAGGTGCTCGACGATGTACAGAACAACAAGGTCGCGAGTTGGTTCAATGGCTCACGAGCGATCGTGCTCGCGATCCAGCGACAGCCTGGCACCAATACAGTTGCGGTGGCGACGGCTGTCAAAGACCTCGTCGCCAGGATGCAGGCGCAGATCCCGGGAACGGTCCAGCTATCGACGCTGATCGATCGCACGATTCCGATCGAGGAGTCGGTACACGACGTGAAGATGACGCTGTTGTTGACGCTCGTCCTCGTCGTCGCGGTGATTTTCTTGTTTCTGCGCAACGTCTCGGCGACCATCATTCCCAGCCTTGCGCTGCCGATATCGGTCGTTGGGACGTTCGCGGTGATGTACGTGCTCGACTATAGTCTCGACAATCTGTCGCTGATGGCACTGACGTTGGCAGTCGGCTTCGTCGTCGACGACGCGATCGTGATGCTGGAGAACATCGTTAGGCACATGGAGATGGGGAAGCCGCCGCTCAAGGCCGCGTTCGACGGCTCGGCGGAAGTCGGGTTCACCATCTTGTCGATGACGATTTCGCTCGTCGCCGTCTTTATCCCGATTCTCTTTCTCGGCGGCATCATCGGCCGATTGTTCCACGAGTTCGCCGTCGTGATCGCCGTCGCGATCCTGATGTCTGGCGTCGTGTCGTTGACGTTGACGCCGATGTTATCGAGTCGCGTGCTGCGCGCGCACGGTCACGAGGAGCACGGGCGCTTCTACAACGCCACGGAGCGGGCGTGGGAGGCGGTGCTCGGCTGGTACGAGCGGTCGCTGCATTGGGTGATGGCGCATCGTCGTGCAATGTTGGTCTTCTCGGGAGGCATTCTCGTCGGGACAGCGGTGCTGTTCGTGCTCGTGCCCAAGGGTTTCATACCGAGTCAGGATAACGGCACGCTCTCGATCACGACTGAGGCCGCGCAGGGGGCGTCGTTCCAGGACATGATCGCTCACCAGCGTGAGGTCGCGTCGATCGTTCAGCAGGATACGAATATTGCCGGCTTTATGTCGGCCGTCGGCGGCGGTGGCGGTGCGAATCAATCGTTGAATCAGGGGCGCATGTTCATGGGTCTCAAGCCACGAAATGCGCGAAAGAATGTCGACGACATCATCGCCGAACTGCGGCCGAAGCTTGCGCGAGTGCCGGGGATGGTGGTGTTCATGCAGAATCCGCCGGCGATCCAGATCGGCGGTCGCGTGGCGAAGAGTCTGTATCAGTTCACGATGCAGAGCTCGGATATTGCGACGCTGTATCCCGCGGCGCAGAAACTGATCGACGAAGCGAAGAATTCGAAGCTGCTGCAGGATGTCACGAGCGACCTTCAGCTTGGCAATCCGCAGGCGAGCATTCAGATCGATCGCGAGCGCGCCGCATCGTTAGGCGTTAGCGCTTCGCTGATCGAGACGGCGCTGTACGACGCCTACGGCTCGCGACAAGTATCGACGATCTACACGCCGAACAATGAATACTGGGTGGTGATGGAGTTGCTGCCTCAGTATCAGCAGGACCTCTCGGCGTTGTCGTTGCTGCACGTGCAGGCGAACAATGGCACGCTGGTTCCACTGAGTGCGGTCGCGACGGTCACACAGAGTACCGGGCCCGTTGCGGTGAACCACGCCGGTCAGCTCCCGTCGGTGACGTTGTCGTTCAACCTTCGGCCGGGTGTTGCGCTTGGTGAGGCGGTGAACGAGGTGCAACGCGTCGCACGCAACGTGTTGCCGTCGACGATCGCGACGAACTTCTCCGGAACGGCACAGGCCTTCCAGGCAGCACAAGCGGGACTGCTCGTCCTGCTCGTGATCGCCATCTTTGTCATCTATGTCGTGCTCGGCGTGCTGTACGAAAGTTTCATTCATCCGATCACGATCCTGTCAGGCCTACCCTTCGCCGCGTTCGGCGCGCTCTTGACGCTGTTGATTTTCCACGTGGATCTCAGCGTCTATGCGTTCGTCGGCATCGTGCTGCTGGTGGGATTGGTGAAGAAGAACGCGATCATGATGATCGACTTCGCTCTCGAGGCGGAGCGCAAGGAGGGACGCGAGCCCGCGGACGCAATCGTGCATGCGTCGCTCGTGCGGTTCCGGCCGATCATGATGACGACCGTCGCCGCGTTGATGGGAACGCTGCCGATTGCCCTGTCGATGGGAGCGGGCGCCGAGTCGCGGCGACCGTTAGGCATCGCGGTCGTCGGTGGGTTGGCGTTCTCGCAGCTCATCACGCTGTATGTGACGCCGGTGGTGTACACGTATCTCGCGGCCGTCAGCGATCGGATCGATCGGTGGCTCGCGAGTACGGTGGAAGAAGAGCCGGAGCACATCGAGAGGGAGAGGCCGCAGCTCGTGGGGGTTGGGGATGACTAGTCGGCGCGAGCTCCTCTCAACAGC
>DATEGN010000204.1:0-6635 GCA_035280125.1 Gemmatimonadaceae bacterium
TTTCGGCGCTCCGGCGGCGTGCAATTGGTCTCTTCAAGGCCGCGGGTTATCGAGTGCTCGCCTCGGGTGTGTACGACGAACGCTGGCACGGTGTGGGCACCGCACGCATGGGAGCCGACCCGAATTCTTCCGTCGTCGATGCGTCGTGTCAGGCACACGACATCCAAGGCCTCTACGTTGTGGACGCCAGTGCTCTCACATCACCTGGTGCCGTCAACACGGGTTTGACGATCGCCGCAAACGCGCTCCGCGTTGCGGCGTCGGTGGCGCGATCCTGACGTGTTGATCCTCAACGCCTAACGACGGCGTCTCTCCGAGAACGATTCACGCGCGAGCGCGCGTCGCCGCCGCGCGTACCGCGCGCGCCAGGAAGGCTCGAACTGGTTTGGGCTCGAGAATCCAGTCCTCGCCCCCTTCGACGATCCGCTCGCAGAAGAAGCGCTTGAAATCGGCGATCCCGGCGAGTGGATCTTCCGAAGTGCTCGAGACCTTTGGCGACGGCACGCCGCCGAAGTCAAACCATCTCGCGCCGCTCCGCTTGGCCCAGGCAATGAGGTCCCAGAGCGGAGCGTACGCGAGTGCGAGATTGCCCAAATCGCGACTACGGGTGGAAGCACCGGCCTCGTACGTAACATAGTTCCCGTTGACGCATCCCCACGAAAAGGCCACGAGCCCCTCGGGCCCTGTTTCGTTAGGCGCATACAGGCCGATGATGCGCGAACGTTCCGGCGATGCCGCCGACATCTCGAGAATCGTGGTCCACGGAAGGTCGCGCGTGGTACCACCCGTTCGCTCGAAAACCTCGTTCATGAGAGCTTGGAGCCGCGCGGCGTACGAGGGATCAGTGACCGTCGCGAGATACAAGCCACGCTTGGCTGGTGCGCGCACATTGCGCCGAGCGCTCGACGCGCACTTGGCAAATAGCTCATCCTCTGACGGTCCAAGGTCGAGATACGGCGTGTACGCGTACGCCGTCGGCTCGGCTGCCTTCACGAAGCCGAGCTCCTGGAGCGTCTTGCTCAGACGCGCTCGAAGTTCGGGATCGGGCTCGAACAGCTCGATGTGCAGCCGAATGCATCGCGGATCTCGACGCGCTATTTGAGCGAGGCCCTCGAGAAGCATCGTCTCGGCGCTCGCCTCTCGGCACGCGGCCAGGCGTGGGACCCGGTAGATCACATGCCCCGGCAGCGAACGACTCCGGCCGATGCCGACGCCTAGTGCGCCACTCACGTGGCCGTCGCGATCGAAGGTCGTGAGCAGCTTTGAATCATTGCAGCCAACGCCGACGAGCCATTGCGCCGTTTGCGGAGTCGGCAGTACAACGCCGTCGCTGGCGAGCTGCCGCTCTGCCTGCACGCGCATCGAACCAAATCCGCTAACGTGCTCTAGTCGATTTGGATACGGTCCGACGTCACGCAAGGAAAGCTCGCGAGTTAGCATTGTGAGCAATGCTCAGCTGGTACGGGAAGCAATCTGTGCGCGCATTGCGCGGAGCAGATTGGTAAGGACGCCCGGTAGCGCGCAGCGCATAAACAGCAGTGCGCGATGATCCATCCGCGGCTTGCGCATCAAGCTCAATATCGCGTTTCGCGCCGCGGCGAGCCGATTACCAGCGTCGAGTTCCGCTTCGGCGAGCCAGGCGTACGAGTCCGCGAATCGAGCTCGCGTTGCCGCAGCGGGAAGTCTCACATGTGACTTCGCATATGGAAGCCATTTCTTGATCGCTCGAAGATTATTCCTCGCGATCTCGAGGAGCATCGAGGGCCGTGTCAGCTGATCGGGAGCTCCGACGCAATAGAGAATCGACGGTGCGTCGATGAACGCCACCGGACCCACGGAGCATAGACGGACGTAGAACTCGTAATCCTCGCCTGCCCTCGCGAACGTTGGGTCGAAGCCTCCCACGCGCTCGATCCAGGCTCGACGGACCAGGACTGTCGACGTGTGCAGCAAATTCCCGAGCAGGATTTCGCTGAAGAGAGTGCCGATCCTCACCGAGGCGCCCTGCAGCTCCGCCGGAACATTTGCGCTCAGGCTGCCAAGGGTGCCAACCTGCCGCATTCTGACATCGACGTCGACCCGGTTGTGCGCCGCA
The DNA here is from genome assembly GCA_035280125.1 of Gemmatimonadaceae bacterium. GTDB lineage: Bacteria > Gemmatimonadota > Gemmatimonadetes > Gemmatimonadales > Gemmatimonadaceae > AG2. Next base: position 2,096 of record DATEGN010000204.1, read on the forward strand.
TACATGACGCGCAGATGGCGTTCATCGATGACTGTGCCGCGGTCATCCACGGCGGTCATATCCGTCCAGGCCAGTCCAACCTGCGGGTGTTGCGCGAGAGCAGCGACTTGCGCCTCCACCCGCCACGGTTTCCAGACATCGTCTGAATCGAGAAACGCGACGAATTCGCCAGTCGCCATGCGCATCGCCGTGTTGCGCGCGGCACTCACCCCCGCGTTTGTCTGGAAAGAGTATCGTACACGAGACCCATATCTCGCGACGACCTCGCGCGTCCCATCGGTTGAGCCGTCGTCGACGACAATGACTTCGATGTCTCGATAGCTCTGAGCCAGTGCGCTTTCGATCGCGCGTCCGACAATTGCCGCGCGATTGAACGTCGGGATCACCACGCTCACCAATCCCGGACGTGCTGGCGAGTCGCACACGAGCGGCGCCAACGACCGCAGCGGGTTCACGGACGTGTCCAAGGTCAATTCGGGATCGCTGATCGCTAGGGGTTGGCTCATCGAGCGTGTGTTAATGAATGAACGAATGGTCCACGAAACATCATGCTGCTGTGTAACGACCATGCCTTCTTCGACGGCAGGGGGGAAGCAACCCTGGTGCCACGCGCGTGTCGTTGTCGTTGCAATGAGGATGAATTTCGTTAGGGCGATTGAGCGCGCTCTGTGACATCGCGCCGTCACCGTTCACAGGCTCAATTGATTTGGGGGTTTGACGCACGTTTGCTAACCGAGTTGTTTCACAAACACGCCACACTACTGATGCATCGGCGCAAAAGCTGAGGCTTCGCATTTGCGAGCCTTGCTTCTTACCTGCTTCGTATCTCGTTGGCTGCAAGCAGGTTAAGTCGGAGCAAACGCGGCACGTGTGGGGCACGGCGATTGCCCCCCGAGCGCGCGACTGGAGAGCAGTCGCGAATAAACGCCGCCGCCAGATTCCTCGGGGCAACTCAATGTACGCGCGGCCATAAAGCCCGTGTCTTCGATTACGGGCCAACTCGCAGAGCACAGGGGACAATCGATGGTCAATACGCGGAATGCACGAATTGCAGCGCTGATGATTTCCCTTGCGCTATATGGTCGCATCGGCAAAGCGCAATCAGCGTACGGCCGTGAGCCGTCTTTCGAGACGCGGACGCAACTCCAGACGGCGATCACCGAAGCCGAGCGAGACCACCGAACGCAAGAAGCGTCGCTCCTGCGCTCACGACTCGAGCACGGCGATTTTCAAGAGGGAGACAAGGTCCTCCTTTCGATCGACATTCCGGTTCTACAGGCCGGCAGTTCGGGCGACACTCGTTGGGTCGGACACGAAGACACCTTGACGGTCCGCAGCGGAAAGTTGTTGCACTTTGCGAACATCTCGGGCATACCCGAGCTGTCGCTCGAAGGAGTGCTTCGCTCCGAGCTCTCGGACAGCATCACGGCGCACCTGACCAAATACATTCGCGCGCCGAGAGTGCGCGCTGTTCCTCTCTTACGAGTTGCCGTGATGGGTGCCGTCACTCATCCGGGCTGGTACTCGACGCGAACGGATGCCGTGCTTGCTGATCTCATCATGCAAGCGGGCGGCGTGAGCTCAGAATCCGATGTCTCCAAGACGCTCATTCGTCGCGCTGGTGAGCCGATCTGGAGCTCGGACCAGGTGCGTGTCGCCATCGCCGACGGCTTGTCACTCGATCAACTGCATCTGCGAGGGGGGGATGAAGTCTTCGTCTCGCAGAAGCGACAGTGGAGCATCACCAACGCCGTTCAACTCATGGCAGCTGTCACGGCCGTATTCCTCGCAGTTCGCGCATTCCATTCGTCCCACAATTGAGCGAGAGCTCGACTTTTACTTGTGAACTTCCTGTCGGTGTACGGCGGCGCGGTTTGTGGCAACTGCGCAACAAGAGCCGTTGCAACGAGCGCCTGGCTTTGGCAACTGCAAAGCAACACAACCACCTTGCCCGCATTCGTTTAGACGCGACGACATAGAAGCCGGTGTGGCAGTCCGGCTCTTGCACCGGTGCCGTTGCCACATCGAGTAGCTGTTCCAGACCTGAGGCCTATGGCTCACGAATTCGTTCTCGGCATCTCTGCTTTCTACCACGACAGTGCGGCTGCTCTTTTGCGCGACGGCGAGATCGTTGCCGCCGGACAAGAGGAACGCTTCACGAGAAAGAAGGGTGACGCTGACTTCCCGAAAAATGCAGTGTCGTATTGCCTGAACACCGCCGGCATTTCGACGACAGATCTTCGCGCGGTGGGCTTTTATGACAAGCCGCTACTCAAGTTCGAGCGCATCCTGGAGAGTTACCTGGGCATCGCACCCAAGGGATTCTCGTCCTTTCTGAAGGCCGGTCCTCTTTGGATCAAGGAAAAGCTCTACACGGATCGCATGCTCCGCGACTCGCTCGGCGGCTATGAAGGCGAGTTGCTCTACGCCGAACATCATGAGTCGCATGCAGCGAGTGCGTTCTTTCCGTCTCCGTTCGAGGAGGCGGCGATCCTGACCATCGATGGCGTCGGAGAGTGGGCGACGGCATCCATTGGCATGGGTCGCGGCTCCGATATCTCGCTGGTTCGGGAGCTACGGTGGCCTGATTCACTCGGCCTCCTGTATTCCGCGTTCACATACTACACCGGCTTCAAGGTCAACTCGGGCGAGTACAAGGTCATGGGCCTCGCCCCGTACGGCGAGCCGAAGTACGTCGATTTGATTTGGAAACATCTCGTCGAGCTGAAGGACGATGGCTCTTTCCGATTGAATCAGAAGTACTTCAACTATCTTGGCGGTCTGACGATGACGAGCGCCGCGTTCGACGAACTCTTCGGCGGCCCGCCGCGAGAGCCAGAGTCGAAATTGACACAGCGGGAAATGGATCTGGCGCGCTCCGTCCAGGTGGTATGCGAAGAGATCATGCTTCGCATGGCAAAGACGGCTCATCAAACAACGGGCGCCGAGAACCTGGTGCTTGCAGGCGGCGTCGCGTTGAATTGCGTGGCGAACGGACGCTTGCTGCGAGAGGGCCCCTTCAAGAATCTCTGGATTCAGCCGGCGGCCGGCGATGCTGGCGGAGCGTTAGGCGTCGCGGAGCTCATTGTCCATCGGCATCTCGGTCGGCCACGCGTGCTGAAGCGACGCGCTGCGAAAACTGTCGCAGCAGTCGGAGCGATCAGCGATGGGACGGGTTCCTCGCTCAATGGCAGATCGCCGGCGTTCGACGAAGCGACGGCGCGACCATACGACGATTCCGACCGTAGTGGCGCCGACGAGTCGCAATATACAGACGCAATGAATGGCTCTTATCTCGGCCCCGAGTACTCATCCGAGGACATTGAGCAGTATCTGAAGAGCGTAGGAGCAAAGTACCGGCGGCTCGAGCGCGACGAATTGATCAACGAGGTCGCGGGCTTGCTCGCGAGCGACAAAGTGATCGGTTGGTTCAACGGGCGAATGGAGTTTGGCCCGCGTGCACTCGGGAACCGGAGCATCATCGGTGATGCACGGAGTCCGCGCATGCAGGCACAGATGAATCTCAAGATCAAATTCCGGGAGAGCTTTCGACCCTTCGCGCCAAGCGTGTTACGCGAGCGAGTCAGTGATTACTTCGAGATGGACTGCGACTCGCCGTATATGCTCCTCGTCGCGCCGGTGAAGCGTGAGCGCCAGATCCCGATGAACGACCATGAGAAGGGGCTCTGGGGAATCGAACAGTTGAACGTTGTACGCTCGGATATCCCGGCGGTCACGCACATCGATTATTCCGCTCGCGTGCAGACGGTCTCTCGAGATGTCAATCCGGACTACTACGACCTCATCTCGGCGTTCGAGGCGAAGACGGGCTACGGAGTAATCGTCAACACCAGCTTCAATGTTCGCGGCGAGCCGATCGTGTGCACGCCGCACGATGCGTACGTCTGCTTCCGACGTACACACATCGATCATCTCGTTCTCGGCTCGTTCCTGTTGGACAAGTCCGAACAATCACCGTGGCAGGAGACGTCAGATTGGCGCACGCAATTTCAGCTGGACTGAACCGGACGTACACGGCGGCCGCGGGGCGGAAGTTCGCCTTCACTGTTGCCGCCGCATTCTTGGTCTTTTCAGCAATCGCCCGTTTCCGCGGGCACGCAGTGTCGCCGGTGGTCTTGGCGACGATTGCCGCAGTGCTCGCCGTCGCGGGCACTCTGGTTCCGGCGAAGCTCGGCCCGGTGGATCGAGCTTGGATGGCTTTGGCGAAAGCGATCGCCAAGGTCACCACGCCGGTTTTCATGGGCGTTCTCTACTTCGTCGTCGTCACGCCAATAGCACTGCTGCGGCGTGCGCTCGGCGGAAATGGCCTCGTGCATCGATCCGGGCAGGTCGGATACTGGGTTGATCGAACGGAGTCGCCGCGGAGCGCCATGGGGCGACAATTCTAGTTTTCACACGACCGGAGATCATACCGATGGCGAGCAATAGCCTGGCGCGGGAGTTCTGGGAGTTCATGCGAGTGCGGAAAAAGCTCTGGCTTCTTCCTATAATCGTCGTCATGGTGATGGTTGGCGCGTTG
>DATEGN010000205.1:0-5825 GCA_035280125.1 Gemmatimonadaceae bacterium
TTACGTCTCTTTTTCGAGCACGACGACGGCTACTGCCGCGCTTTTGCTATGGGTCAGTGAGATCAATGCTCTACCGACACCCATCTCCTTCGCGCGCTGCTCCGCCCGTCCGTGGAGCATGAGGTACGGCGCCCCATCATCGCGTAAACACACTTCGATCTCCCGCCAACCCACGGCTCGGGCCAGGTGATTGCCGGAGAGCGCCTTGTACGTCGCCTCCTTCGCCGCCGCTCTTGCCGCCAAATGGATCGCCGGCTCCGCACGGGCCATGGAATAGCGCGCCTCGCCCTCGGTGAAGATCCGCGCGATCAATCGCTCTCCGCTCGTCTCCAGCATCTGACGCATTCGGTCGATCTCGACGATGTCTACGCCGATGCCGAGGATCATCGCCCGTGTTCTCCGCTCGCGCGGTGCTTTTCGCCGGACGTTCCCGGCCGCGGCGTCGACCCGAGGGCCTCGGCAACCTTTGGCCACGTGCTGTCCGCAATGCGAAAGACAGCCCGCAACTGCTCTAGCCATATCGACCAGTGCGCCTGCTGCTCGGGCGTTCCTTCAGCGCCCGATGGCCTCTCGGCGATGTCACGCAGCAACTGAATCTGGTCGCGGAGCGGCTCGATGATCTCGAAGAGTTCCGCTTCGAATGCTCGCCGCGCCGGCGCGCGGGTTCCAAAGCGCTCGGCCGCAAATGCCCGGATATTCGCGTCGAATAGTGCCGTTAGGCGACGGGCCTCGAACGACGCCAGGACCTGACTGCGCGTGACCGCTTTCGCCGCCGCTCGGCGCGTGTCGAGCAGCGGCGCGAAGTAGCGCTCCTGTTCCTCAACCATCTCGGGCAGCGCGGTCGGCTGACTGCGTCGTGAGCCGATGCTGCGAAGCGACGACATGAGCTCCGGAAGCTCGTCGAAGGGAGAATTGGATTCAGTCATGCGATTGATATCAGGCGTTGCTGACGTCGTATCGTACGGTGCCAGCGAGCTCCCCGTCGCTCAGTGCCGCCTCGCGACCCGTGCGCGCCTCGAATCGACGAACGAAATCAGGCAGTCGCTCGCCAGTAAACGAGTCACGCGGCAGCGCGAGTACGGCGATGGCCTTCTCGATCGCCGTTGGCGCGCCTTCGACTTCGACAAGATCGTCCATGCGTGGATAGCGCTCGAATCGCACCGTTGCGCCCGTGAGCTCATACTGCCAGATATGGCGGTCGATCGCCATCGTGATCACGAAGCCAAGGTGCACGAGGATGCGGGAGATATTGTCGGGATCACCGGCAAGCTCGCAGCTGAGCTCTTCGCGTTGCTTGTAGCCATCGGTGACCGAGGATGGACCCTTCCAATCGATCGAGGCGTTCGTTACCGCACCTGATGGATCGCGATAGATACGAAGTCGCAAAACATGATCGCGTTCGGCGAGGCCGAGATCACGTCGGTCGTAACGAAGATCCTCGAGGCGTCCGGTAAACGAGAGTCGCCCGCCACCCTGCTCCGCACGCCGCCGTGCGTCGACAAGATCGGGAACGACCGCCTTGAGCTCGAGCTCGATCATCTATCGTCCGTAATCGCGCTGACCACAGCGGCGGTGTTCGTGAGGTCCCTAAACACCGCCGCGGCGCCGTGCGACGCCAACTCTTCGGTCGAGTATCGCCCCGTGGCAACACCAATCGCGCGCGCACCGATGTCACGGCCGCACTCCACGTCCGCAGGCGTATCGCCAATCACAACGACGTCTCTCCCGAGAACATCGATACCGAGCACTTCGCGGGCGCGACGCTGGGCAATCGCGGGCAGCTCTGGCCGATGTTCATGGTCGGAACCAAATGCACCGATCACAAACATGTCGGGGTCGATGCCGACAGCTTCGAGCTTCGCGCGCGCTCCCTCCATGAGATTTCCCGTGAGCAACCCGAGTGCGATATCATGACGCGCTTTCAACGCGGTGAGCAGATCCGAGACCCCTGGAAGCGGCAGCGCGCGATGTTCAGGATCGCGCAGCTCTTCTCGAAGACACTCGACGTACCGGGCGAAGAGGTCTTGCATTCGAGCATCGATGTGTTCGTCCTCGTGGCCAACGACGCGCATCAGCTCGCGAACGATCTGTGGGTCTGTCTTCCCGTCGAATCGATGATCAGCGGGACCTGTCTCGCCGAAAATCTCGATCAGCGCACGATGAATTGCGCGACGTCCCGCGCCATCCGTCCATAGGAGCGTGCCGTCGATGTCGAATAGAACGAGCCGGGAGGTTCGCGGTGCAGGGCGGGGCGCACGCTCAGCGGGCGTGATCACGAGCGTGTGAGGAGAAGCCCGCTGATGATCGAAATCGCGCCGGCAATTTGCCACGGCGTGATCGATTCACCCAGCAGCAGCCAGGCGACCGCGAGTGCGAACACCGGTTGCAAATTCGAGTACATCGCGGTGCGCGTTGGACCGAGCACGCGCACGCCATTGTACCAGAACAAATATGCGATTACGAGCGCAAACAGGCCGCTGTAGCCGATGCTGACCCAAGCGAGGAGTGGCAAGCCGGTCCAATGCGTCGCGATGATCCCCGGTGTCGCCACGAGCAGCAACGGTATCACGCCACCAAGCATCGTTACCGCCGAAAGGTGAATGCCGCCGACTCGATGCGTGTAAGGCTGCAGATAGACGGTGTACACCGACCAACACAACGCGCTGAAGAACAACAGCGAATCGCCAAGTAGCGTCGCACGTTGTTCGGGATTCGAGCTCGTTGTGCCGATGATGACAAACGCCATGCCGAGAATCGATAGGGCGATGCCAACGACCCATCGGAGCGGTACGCGTTCGCTGCCGCGCAGCCGACCCATGATCGCAATGAACGCGGGCGACGCGGAGATCAGGAGCGCTGCGTCGCCCGCGCGCGTACGGGCGATGCCCTCCACGAAGAGAATTTGATAAACACCGTTGCCCAGCGTGCCAAGCAGCAGCAGCGCCAAGGTATCGCGAGTGTTCGGCCAGCCGGCCTCGAGCTGGAAAACTCTCGTCGCGAGTTGAGCCACCACGACGAGCGCGACAGCCGCGAGCGTGACGCGGACACCATTGAACGCCAATGGTTGGATCAGGCTCGTGGCGAACTTGACGGAGGTATAGTTGACGCCCCAGATGAGCGCCATCAGCAAGAGCGAAAGATCGGTGGCACCGAAGCTCGGCCTGGTGCTCGTACGCGATCCGTGCTCGTCGCTTCGCGTGAGGCGCGCACTTTCAGCCGGCATCTGCGTCCTCGTGCCGCGAAGCGGAGAAGCCATGCTCGAAAAGTAGACTCGCGTGTGATGGCCGTCTATGTTGGGGTGATGCAAGTGTCCTTCGCGCTTTTCGCCGACGCGGCGAACCTCTCGCAGGAGGGGAAGCTCAACATTCTCGGCGTCTTCGATGCATTGCAGGTGTCGACGCTGCCGGCAGTGCATCCGCGAGCGCACCTCGTCGTGCACCTCAAGGGGACGCAACTCGACGTCGGCACGCATACGGTGACGCTGCGCTGGATCAATCCGAACGGGACGGAGCTCTGGAACAGCACGGGTGAACTGAACGTCGGTGCACCGCCACCAGGCATCTCGGAAATGGATCTGCCGCTCATCGCGCAGATCGATCTGCCGATCGACGTGGCCGGTGGCTACGTAATGGCGATTGGCCTCGACACTGCGCACACCGCGGACGTTCCATTGCAGGTGCGCACACCACTCAAGGTGGCCCCGCAATCGATGATGAGCTGATCACAGCACCGAGCGCGCGAAAAGGAATCTGGATTTGAGCTTCGCGACGTAGTCGTCGGCGACGTCCAGCCGTTCGACCGCGTAACCGCCGCGGCCGAGCGCGAGATGCACGATTCGGCAGTCTCCGAGTGCAATTGCCACGTGTGTGACGTGCGCATCCGGTCTGTCGGAAAAGAAGAGGAGATCCGCGGGACGAGTGGCCATGATGTCGCGTCCTCCGTCGCGGCCAACGCGTGCCTGCTGCCATGCATCGCGCGGGAGCGAAACGCCGTGTAAGGCAAACACGCTCTGCACGAGTCCTGAGCAGTCCGCGCCCCAAGGCGTTATTCCGCCCCACTGATAGCTCGTTCCAACGAACAACTCGACGCCGCTCTGCCCAATGGCTTGGGCGTTCATTGGAAATCGCGTCGTGAGATCCATGGCGTGAAGCGCTTCGCCGGACACCACGGCTTCCCCTGGTGCAAGCACGGCGCGAAGCGGCAGCGCGCGCAGTTCGCCCTCCCCGCTTCGAACGACACAGCCTAACGACACAAGACGGCCCGGGTCCTCTCCGCCCCTGACGCCTCGCGCCAGATAGCCGCGATGCATCCAGCCCTCGTACTCGTCGCGCCCGCGCACCAGCAGCCAGTCGCCTTGATCCTCCACGATCGATACCACGTGTCGGGCAAGTTGCTGCGAGACCTGGCCGCTGGAGACGTGCGGCTCCGCGAGCATGGGCGCCACGGCAGCGACGACGACGCCGCAATCCACCGTCGAGACGGCGACCGGCTCGCCCTGGCCCCGTTCGTCGAAAGACATCGCGTTCGGCCTCGTCACGTCAATCGGCGAGCCCCGGCACTCCGTCGCGGCCGCGCGCCGTTCGTACTGCTCGCTCGATTGCGCTCTCCAGCGCCGCAACAGCGATCGCTTCGATCACCGTCGTCGCGTTGCCGAGCGGTAGCGGCGGTAGCGCCGGTCCGAGTGCGAACACGACGTCTCCGTCTACAGTGGTTCCCGTTGGCGTTATTCGGCGAAAGAGTGCCGCGCCCGCTGCTCGCGCCAGCTGCGTGAGCTCGACCCTGCCTAACGGGGCGTCGGTCGCCACGACGCACAGCGTCGTATTTGCCGCCGCGGCCCCGAGGCGAGCGCCGACGCGAGCGTCCGCCGCGGTCGCTGACGTCACGAGCTGACGCGCTGCATCCATGAACGCGAATGGCGTCGCCGATTTTTCCTCGACGCGTGCGCCGGCGATGATGCGGCCGTCCGCGTCGCGCACGTCACCGAGTGCGTTGACGACGGCGATTGCCGCGACACGCCAGCTCCCGTTGCTCTCCACCGCGCATCCGAGGCCACCCTTCATCGCGCGCGTCGGCCCCGCGATCTTGCCCACGGTTGCACCGGTGCCGGCACCGACCGAGCCTTCGGCAATCTCGTTAGGCGAGGCGGCATCGCAGGCATCGTACGCCATCCGTTCGCTTGGCCGCGCGTCGAAGCGACCCAATGGAACGAGATCGAAGATGACCGCGGCCGGTACGATGGGAACCACCCCGCCGGGAACAGCGAATCCACGACCGCGCTCTTCCATCCAGCGCATTACGCCGGCCGCGGCGTCCAGTCCATATGCGGAGCCGCCCGTGAGCATCAGCGCATCGATGCGATCGACAAGGTGATCGACGGCGAGTGTGTGCAGCTCGCGCGTTCCTGCCGCTCGGCCAAACACCGCCGCACCCGCACGCAGCGGCCCGTCGACTCCACGCACGACCGTGACTCCCGTCGCTCCGTCGCTGTCCGTCGCATGACCGACGGCAACGCCGAGCGCGCGGAAGTCCGCGCTCACGCCGTCACCCGGCTGCTTTGGTTTCGGGCTGCTTTGCCTGACACGCCCGGCAGCGCGTCACGCCGCGCATGTTGCAAATGAGACAAATGAAAGTGCCGCAGTCGATGCACGGATAACCCTCTGACGCACGCTCCTCGTTGCCGCAGGCGCGGCACTGCATCGCGTCATGTTCCTGGAGTTTGGTCATAGGAGTTTAACGGGTAGAGGGTAGTGCGCAGAGGCTAGTGGGGAGTGGGGAGTGGGGAGTGGGGAGTGGGTAGTGGGTAGTGGGTAGTGGGTAGTGGGTAG